>CADCUY010000282.1 GCA_902806005.1 uncultured Quadrisphaera sp.
CCCGCTCGGGCTCCACGGCGACCACCCTCACCGGCGCCCCGCCCGCGCCCGCGCCGCGCTCGGCGACCCCGGCGGCGACCCCGCCCACCAGCCCTCCGCCCCCGACGGCGACCAGCACCGTGTCGACCCCCCGGTCGCCGGCCTGCTCCAGCAGCTCCACGGCCACGGTGCCCTGGCCGGCGACGACGGGCGCGTCGTCGTAGGCGTGGACCAGCAGGTGCCCGGTGGCCGCGGCGCGCTCGAGAGCCAGGGCGTGCGCGTCGGCGTAGCGGTCGCCGCCGACCACCACCTCGGCGCCCAGCGCCCGGATGCCCGCCACCTTGACCGCCGGGGAGGTGGTGGGCACGAAGACCGCGGCGGGCAGGCCGGCCTGGCGGGCGGCGTGCGCCACGGCCAGCCCGTGGTTGCCGCCCGACGCGGCGACCACCCCGCGCGGGCCGGGCCCGCCCTCCCGGGAGGCGAGCACCGCGTTCAGCGCGCCCCGGGCCTTGAACGAGCCGGTGTGCTGCAGCTGCTCGAGCTTGAGCAGCGCGCTCGCCCCCGGGGCGGCTCCGGCGAGCTCGTCGGCGCCGACCTCGAGCACGGGGGTGCGCCGCACGCGGCCGGCCAGGCGGCGGGAGGCGGCGGCGACGTCGTCGGCGGTGATCACGCCGGGCAGGCTCCCACGGCCGGCCTCAGACCAGGTCGGGCCGCCCGGCGTCGCGCCAGGCGGCCACCGAGCCCTTGACCTGCTGGGCGTGCGCCCGGGTGGTCACCAGGACGGCGTCCGGGGTGTCGACGACCACGGCGTCGGCCAGGCCCAGCACCGTCACCGCGCGACCGGCGGCGGGCACGACGATGCCGGTGCTGCCCGGGGCGTGCACCAGCGCGCGGTCGCCGAGCACGGCCAGCGGCTCGTCGCCGGGCAGCAGCGAGGCCAGGGAGTCCCAGTCGCCGACGTCGTCCCAGGCGAAGCCGCCCTCGACCACCGCGACGCCGCCCGCCGCCGCGACGGGCTCGGCGATGGCGTGGTCGATCGCGATCCGGGTGAGCCCGGGCCACACCCGGGCGAGGGCCTCCTCGCGGGCGCCGCCGCCGGCGTCCCAGGCCGCGGCGACCTCGCGCAGGCCGTCGTGCAGCGCGGGCAGCTGCTGGGCGAGGTGGCGCAGCAGCACCCCCGCGGCGACGACGAACATGCCCGCGTTCCAGCGGTAGCGGCCGGTGGCCAGGTAGCGGACGGCGGTCGCGGCGTCCGGCTTCTCGACGAACTCCGCCACCCGCTGCGCGAGCGGGGCGCCGTCGAGCCCGAGGGGCTCGCCCGCCGCGATGTAGCCGAAGCCGGTCACCGGGGCGGTGGGGGTGATGCCGATGGTCACCACGTGCCCCGCCCGGGCGGTGGTCACGGCCTGGCGCACCACCTCGGCGAAGCGTCCGACGTCGCCGGTCTCCGGCCGGTCGGCGATGACGTGGTCGGCCGCGAACGAGCCGAGGACGACGTCCTCCCCCTCGCGCCGGGCCAGGACGGCCGCGGCCAGGCCGATCGCGGCCATCGAGTCGCGCGGGGAGGGCTCGAGCAGCAGGTTCCGCCCGGCCAGGTGCGGCAGCTGCTCGCGGACGGCGCCCGCGTGCGCCGCGCCGGTGACCACCAGCAGCCGGTCCGCGCCGCACAGCGGCTCCAGCCGCGACCAGGTGCCCTGCAGGAGGCTGCAGCCGGCCCCGGTGAGGTCGTGGAGGAACTTCGGCGCGCCCGAGCGCGAGAGCGGCCACAGGCGGGTGCCGGCGCCGCCCGCGGGCACGACGGCTGCGAAGCCCTCGACCGGCGCCTCGGACGAGGGGGACGCGGGTGCGCTCATCCGGCGAAGCCTGGCACAGCGGGCCGTGCCACGGCTCCGGTGCTGTCTACGGGCTGAGGCGTTGGTCACGAAGGCCCTTCGGGACCGGACGCCGTGGGCGCCGCAGCATAGGATCGATCAGTCAGCCCGGCGGTCCCGTCGGTAGAGCACCAGTCACGAGGAGGCGGCGCGTGGCGCTGATCACCAGGGCGGCGAAGGAGCCGTCCGCCCCCGCGCGGACCCGGCGCCGGCTGCCCAGCATCCCGGTCGTCTCGGGCCCGGCGGGCACCCTCTACCGCGGCCGCGAGGGCATGTGGTCGTGGGTGGGCCACCGGATCACCGGCGTGCTCATCTTCGTCTTCCTGCTGGTCCACGTGCTCGACACCTCGCTGGTGCGGGTCTCCCCCGAGGCCTACGACGCCGTCATCGCGACCTACAAGAACCCCGTGGTCGGCCTCGGCGAGGCCGGGCTGGTCGCCGCGGTGCTCTTCCACGCCTTCAACGGCGTGCGGATCATGCTCGTCGACTTCTGGCGCCAGGGCGCCCGCTACCAGCGCCAGATGTTCTGGGGCGTCGTCGGCCTCTCGGGCCTGCTCTTCGTGCCCTTCCTGGTGCGCCACCTCGCCGTCGTCTTCGGGAGCCACTGATGACCGCCACCCTGCCGGGCCCGGTCGGCGCCACCTCCGGCGCCGGAGCGGTGCCCACCTCGCCGGCCCTGGACTCGCCGCGCTCGCCCTACGTGCGCAACAAGCCGACCCGCAGCAACTACGAGATGTACGCGTGGCTGTTCATGCGCCTGTCCGGCGTGCTGCTCGTGGTCCTCGTGCTCGGCCACCTCCTGGTGAACCTCGTGATGGGCGACGGGATCAACCAGATCGACTTCGCCTTCGTCGCCGGCAAGTGGGCCAGCCCGTTCTGGCAGGTCTGGGACCTGGCGATGCTGTGGCTGGCCATGCTCCACGGCACCAACGGCGTCCGGACGATCATCAACGACTACGCCGAGCGCACCGCCACCCGGCTGTGGCTCAAGCTCGGGCTCTACACCGCGTTCACCGTCACCGTCGTCCTCGGGACCCTGGTGATCTTCACGTTCGACCCGTGCCCGGTCGGCGCCTCCGCCGACCTGCTGCCGGAGTTCTGCGGCACCACCTCCGCCGCCACCCCCCTCGGCTGAGCACCCCCCGACAGACCCTGCGACGGACGGAACCCCTCATGCAGACCCACAGCTACGACGTGGTGATCGTCGGCGCGGGCGGCGCCGGCATGCGCGCCGCCATCGAAGCCGGCCAGCGCTCGCGCACGGCGGTGCTGACCAAGCTCTACCCCACCCGCTCCCACACCGGCGCGGCCCAGGGCGGCATGTGCGCGGCCCTCGCCAACGTCGAGGAGGACAACTGGGAGTGGCACACCTTCGACACCGTCAAGGGCGGTGACTACCTGGTCGACCAGGACGCGGCCGAGGTGATGTGCCGCGAGGCCATCGAGGCCGTGCTCGACCTCGAGAAGATGGGGCTGCCGTTCAACCGCACCCCCGAGGGCCGCATCGACCAGCGCCGGTTCGGCGGGCACACCCGCAACCACGGCGAGGCCGCCGTGCGCCGCTCGTGCTTCGCCGCCGACCGCACCGGCCACATGATCCTGCAGACGCTCTACCAGCAGTGCGTCAAGCACGAGGTGGAGTTCTTCAACGAGTTCTACGTGCTCGACCTGCTGCTGACCACCGGCGAGGACGGCGTCCGCCGCACCGCCGGCGTGGTCGCCTACGAGCTGGCCACCGGCGAGGTGCACGTCTTCAACGCCACCTCGGTCGTGCTGGCCACCGGCGGCGCGGGCAAGGTCTACAAGACCACCTCCAACGCGCACACCCTCACCGGCGACGGCATGGGCATCGCCTGGCGCCGGGGCCTGCCGCTGGAGGACATGGAGTTCTTCCAGTTCCACCCGACCGGCCTGGCCGGGCTCGGGATCCTGCTCTCCGAGGCCGCGCGCGGCGAGGGCGGGATCCTGCGCAACGGCGAGGGCGAGCGCTTCATGGAGCGCTACGCCCCCACCATCAAGGACCTCGCGCCGCGCGACATCGTGGCGCGGTCGATGGCCAACGAGGTGCGCGAGGGCCGCGGCGCGGGGCCGAACAAGGACTACGTGCTGCTCGACCTGACCCACCTCGAGCCCGCGCACATCGACGCCAAGCTGCCCGACATCACCGAGTTCGCCCGCACCTACCTCGGCGTCGAGCCCTACACCGAGCCGGTGCCGGTCTACCCCACCGCGCACTACGCGATGGGCGGGGTGCCGACCAACGTCGAGACCGAGGTGCTCGCCGACAACACCACCGTGGTGCCGGGCCTGTTCGCCGCCGGCGAGGTGGCGTGCGTCTCGGTGCACGGCAGCAACCGGCTGGGCACCAACTCGCTGCTCGACATCAACGTCTTCGGGCGCCGGGCCGGGCTGGCCGCCGCGGCCTACGCCGCCCGCGCGCCCCGCCCCGCGCTGCCCGAGGCCCCGGAGGCCGACGTCGTCGCCCTGCTCGAGGGCCTGCGCTCGGCCACCGGCACCGAGCGGGTCGCGGTGATCCGCGCGGAGCTGCAGGAGACCATGGACATGAACGCCCAGGTCTTCCGCACCGAGGCGAGCCTGAAGCAGGCCATGACCGACCTCGACGCCCTGCGCGAGCGCTACGCGCTGATCTCGGTGCAGGACAAGGGCCAGCGCTACAACACCGACCTCCTCGAGGCCGTCGAGCTCGGCTTCCTCCTCGAGCTCGCGCAGGTGATCGTGGCCGGGGCGCTGGAGCGCAAGGAGAGCCGCGGCGGGCACTTCCGCGAGGACTACCCCGACCGCGACGACACCAACCACATGCGGCACACCATGGCCTACCGCAGCCTCGACGCCGCGGGCCGCGACGGCATCGTGCTCGACACCAAGCCCGTGGTCACCACCCGCTACCAGCCGATGGAGCGCAAGTACTGATGAGCACCACCACCGCCGTCCTCGACGACGCGGCCCGCACCTCCACCGACTCCAAGGGGAAGGCCGGCGAGATCGCCGGCTTCGACGTCACCATCCGGGTCCGGCGCTACGACCCCGAGAAGGACACCGAGCCCCACTGGGAGGACTACACGGTCAGCGCGTACTCGACCGACCGCCTCCTCGACGCCCTGCACAAGATCAAGTGGGAGATCGACGGGTCGCTGACCTTCCGCCGCTCCTGCGCGCACGGGGTCTGCGGCTCCGACGCGATGCGGATCAACGGGCGCAACCGGCTCGCGTGCAAGGCGCTGCTGCGCGACCTGGAGCCGAGCAAGCCGATCACCGTCGAGGCGATCAAGGGCCTGCCGGTCGAGAAGGACCTCGTGGTCGACATGGAGCCGTTCTTCCAGTCCTACCGCGAGATCATGCCGTTCCTGATCACCTCCGGCCACGAGCCGACCAAGGAGCGCATCCAGAGCCAGCACGACCGCGAGCGCTTCGACGACACCACCAAGTGCATCCTGTGCGCCGCGTGCACGTCGAGCTGCCCGGTGTTCTGGACCGACGGGCAGTACTTCGGCCCCGCGGCGATCGTCAACGCGCACCGGTTCATCTTCGACAGCCGCGACGAGGGCTCCGACATCCGCCTCGAGGTGCTCAACGACCGCGAGGGCGTGTGGCGCTGCCGCACGACCTTCAACTGCTCCGAGGCCTGCCCCCGCGGCATCGAGGTCACCAAGGCCATCGCCGAGGTCAAGCAGGCGCTGCTCACGCGCAAGCTCTGAGGCGCGGGCGGCTGTTCGGCGACCGTTCACCTGCCGGCCCACCACCGGCGGCCGCCGCCCGGTCATGATCCGAGGCGGTCCGGTCGAACCGGGGCGGACCGGACAGCTGACCAGCCGCCAGGAGCCGCCGTGCACCGCACCACCCCGCCCGCGCCCGCCGCCGGCCTCGCCGTCGGGCTGGGCGCGGCCCTGGTCGTGGCCCTCGGGCCGTCCGCGGCGGCCTCCGGAGCCTCGGGCGCCAGAGCCCCGGGCGGGTCGGGCGAGGGCCCGCGGTTCGAGCGGGTCGCTGTCTTCGACGTCGCAGGCGAGGTGGCCGAGATCGTCGCCGCCACCGCCGACGGGCGCACCCTGGTGCACACCGACTCGGCGCTGGAGCAGGTCGGGATCGTCGACCTGAGCGACCCGGCCGCCCCGCGGGCCGCCGGGTCCGTGGCCGTCGGCGGGGAGCCGACGTCGGTCGCCGTCCTCGGCGGCCTGGCGCTGGTCGCGGTCGCCGGCGAGGAGCCCGCCGACGGCGCCCTGGCCGTGGTCGACCTCGCCACCGCGAGCGTCGTCGCCCGCGTGCCGCTCGGCGGCCAGCCCGACGCGGTGGCCCTCGACCCCTCCGGCGCCCGCGCGGCCGTGGCGGTCGAGAACGAGCGCGACGAGGAGCTCGACGAGGGCGCCCTCCCCCAGGACCCGCCCGGCTTCCTCGCCGTGGTCGACCTGGCCGGGGCGCCCGGCACCTGGGCCGCGCGCAGCGTCGACCTCACCGGCCTGGACGGCGCCCGCTTCCCCTCCGACCCCGAGCCGGAGTTCGTCGACGTCGACGACCGCGGGATCGCGGCGGTCACCCTGCAGGAGAACAACGCCGTGGCCCTGGTCGACCTCGCGCGCGGCGAGGTCGTCGGGTCGTTCAGCGCGGGCACCACCAGCCACCCCGCCGACCTGACCGCGGACGGCGACGTCGCGTTCGACGAGGAGCTGGTCGACGCGCGGCGCGAGCCCGACGGCGTGGCGTGGACCCCGGAGGGGAACCTCGTGACGGCCGACGAGGGCGACTACGACCTCGACCTCGAGGACGGGCAGGTCGTCGGCGGCCGCACGTTCACGGTGTTCAGCGAGGACGGCGAGGTGCTGGTCGACTCCGGCGAGGACCTCGAGGTGGCGGGCGCGCTGGCCGGGCACTACGACGACTCCCGCTCCGACGCCCGCGGGGTCGAGGTCGAGGGCGTGGCCGTCGCGACCTACGGCGGGGTGCCGCACCTGTTCGTCGGCGCCGAGCGCGGCGACTACGTGGGCGTGCACCGCTTCGACGACGAGGACGACCCGGAGCTGGTGCAGGTGCTCGCCACCGGCGACGCCCCCGAGGGCCTGCTCGCGCTGCCGCAGCGCGGCCTGTTCGTCGCCACCGGCGAGGACGACGGCACGATCAGCGTGTACGAGCTCACCGACGGGGGCGCCGGGACGGCCGGGGTGGACGTCGTCGCCCCCGACCTCGAGCGGGCCGCGACCGCGCTCTCCGGCCTCGCGGCCGCCCCGGACGGCGGCCTGTACGCCGTGGGCGACGCCGCGGTCTCGCCCAGCCGGATCTGGACCCTGGACCCGACCGCCGACGGGGCGGCCACCCGCGCGGAGGTGACCGCGAGCGTGCGGCTGAGCCGCGAGGGCGAACCGGTCTCGTACGACCTCGAGGGCGTGGCCCCGCGGACCGGCAGCGACGGCGGCTGGTGGGCGGTCTCCGAGGGGGCGGTCGACGACCCGGAGACCACCGACGAGGACGAGACGACCCCCGACCTGCTCGTGGCGGTGGCCGCCGACGGCGCGGTCGTCGAGGAGGTCGCCCTGCCCGCCGAGGTCGCGGCCACGAGCACCGGGCGGGGCTTCGAGGGCGTCGCCGAGAGCGCCGACGGGCGCTACGTCCACGTCGCGGTGCAGGACGCGTGGGAGGGCGACGTGGTCGACGGCACCGCCTACGCGAAGATCGGCCGCTACGACGTCGCCCGCAGCCAGTGGGCGTTCGCCCGCTACCCCCTGGACGCCCCGCCGGCGGAGGACGCCGCGGTCGGGCTCTCGGAGATCGCCCCCGCCGGGGGCAGCGTCTACGCCCTCCTCGAGCGCGACGACCTCGCCGACGACGAGGCGCAGCTCAAGCGCGTCTACACCGTGGACCTCTCCGGGGTGGTGTTCGCGCCCGCCGGCACGCCCACCGCCGAGCTGCCGGTGCTGGCCAAGACCCTGGCGCGCGACCTGCTCGCCGAGGGTCCCGGGGGCGGCGGCGACGAGGGCCGGTACCGCCAGGAGAAGGCCGAGGGCCTCGCCCGGGTGCAGGACGGGCCCGGCGCCGGCACCTGGTACCTCGTCTCCGACAGCGACGGCGGCGGGGAGACCGACCTGCGGGCCTTCGGCGCCCTCGCCGGCCAGGCCGCGCCCGCACCGTCGGACGCCTTCGCCGACCTCGACCCGCGGCTGGTGGGCTCCGCGGTGCTGCCCGGCGGCGACGTGCTCGGCACCCGCTTCGGCGGGATCTCCGGGCTCGCCTTCGACGCCGACCGCGGGGTGCACTACGCGATCGCCGACGACCGCAGCGAGTTCGCCCCCGCCCGCTTCTACACCCTGCGCGTCGACCTCGCCGACGGCGCGTTCGACCCGGGCGACGTCGACGTCCTCGCCGTCACCACCCTGCGCGGGGCCGACGGCCAGCCGTTCGCGACGGGCTCGGTCGACCCCGAGGGCATCGCCCTCACCGAGGACGGCACCCTGCTGGTCACCTCCGAGGGCGACGCGGCCGCGCTGGTGCCGCCCTTCGTCCGCGAGTTCGCCCTCGACGGCGCGCAGCTGGCAGCGCTCCCGGTGCCCGCGGCGTTCGTCCCGGCACTGGGCGCGGACGGCGCGCCGAGCCGCGGGGTCCGCCCCAACGCGGCCTTCGAGTCGGCCACGACCACACCCGACGGGGAGCGGTTCTTCACGGGCACCGAGGGCGCGCTGGTGCAGGACGGCCCGGCCTCGACCCCGGAGCGGGGCAGCACCACCCGGCTGCTGCGCTACGACACCGGCACCGGGGCCCCGGACGCGCAGTACGCCTACCCCCTCGGCCCGGTGGCCGCCGCACCGGTGCCGGCCGACGCGTTCGCCACCACCGGCCTGGTCGAGCTGCTGGCCACCGGCGACGACGAGCTGCTGGCCCTGGAGCGCTCGTTCAGCACGGGGGTGGGCAACGCGGTCTCGCTCTACGGGGTCAGCACCGACGGGGCCGACGACGTCTCGGACCTCCCGAGCCTCGCCGGGCAGGACGTCGAGCCGGTGACCAAGGAGCTGCTGCTCGACCTGGGCACCCTGGGGATCACCCTGGACAACCTCGAGGGCGTCGCCCCCGGGCCCGCGCTGCCGGACGGGCGCCGGTCGCTGGTGGTCGTCGCGGACGACAACTTCAGCGACACCCAGGTCACCCAGGTGCTGGTGCTCGCCCTCGGCTGAGGGGCGGGGCTCAGCCCAGCGCGTACTCGGTCTCGGGGCGCCACACCCCGTCGGCGTCGTGGCGGTAGAGGAGGAAGCGGTCGACGGCGAAGTCGGCCTCGAAGTGCGCCAGCGCGGCGACGGCCCGGTCCAGGGCGTCGTCGCCCACGTCCTGCGCGAGGGTCACGTGGGGGTGGAACGGGAAGCGCCGCTCCCCCGCGAGCACCCCCGCCCGCACCCGCTCCTCGATGCGGCTGACCTCCGCCGCCCCCGCGGCCAGCCGCACGAAGACCACCGGCGAGACCGGCCGGAAGGTGCCGGTGCCCTGGAGGCGGATGGCGAACGGCGCGGAGCACGAGGCCACCCCGGCGAGGTGCTCGTGCACCTGCGGCAGGTGCTCGTCGGCCACCGCCACGGGCGGCACGAGGGTCACGTGCGTGGGCACCGTCCACGCGAGCGGGTCGCCCGACTCCGCGCGCCGGCGCTGCAGCAGCTCACCGAGCGGCGCCGGCACCGGGATCGCGACCCCGATCCGGCCGGGCGGGTGCTCCCGCGCACCAGCGGCCGCGCCGGGGGTCGCCGGGGCGCTCACCGGGTCGCGCCCCGCTGGGCACCTCGCTGCGCTCCCTGGGGGCCGGCGGGCGCGGGCGGGGGCAGCAGGCCGAGCCGGTCCTCGACCCGCGCCAGCACCTCGGCGGCCTTGGCGCTGGCGCGCTCGGCGCCGCGGGCGAGCACCCGGTCGAGCTCGGCGGGGTCGGCCAGGTACTCCTGCACGCGGGCGCGCAGCGGGCCCAGCACCCCGGTGACGACCTCGGCGACGTCGACCTTGAGGTGGCCGTAGCCCTGGCCGGCGAAGTCCTGCTCCAGCTCGGGGATGCTGCGCCCGGACAGCGCCGAGCGGATGGTGAGCAGGTTCGAGACGCCGGGCTTGGCGACCGGGTCGAAGATCACGTCGCGGCCGGTGTCGGTGACCGCCGAGCGGATCTTCTTCGCCGTGACCGCCGGGTCGTCGAGCAGGTCGATCACCCCGGCCTGGCTGGCGGCGCTCTTGGACATCTTGGCGGTCGGGTCCTGGAGGTCGAGGATCTTCGCGGTGGCCGCGACGATGTGCGCCCGGGGCACCACCAGGGTCTCGCCGTGCCGGGCGTTGAAGCGCTGCGCCAGGTCGCGGGTGAGCTCGAGGTGCTGGCGCTGGTCCTCGCCGACGGGGACGGCGTCGGTGTCGTGGAGCAGGATGTCGGCGGCCTGGAGCACCGGGTAGGTGAACAGCCCGACCGTGGCGCCCTCCGCCCCCTGGCGCGCGGACTTGTCCTTGAACTGGGTCATCCGGCTGGCCTCGCCGAAGCCGGTGAGGCAGCTGAGCACCCACGCCAGCTGCGCGTGCTGGGGCACGTGGCTCTGCACGAAGACCGTCGAGCGCTCCGGGTCGATGCCCGCGGCCAGGTACTGGGCCGCGGTGCGGCGGGTCCGCTCGCGCAGCACCGCGGGGTCGGGCGCGAGGGTCAGCGCGTGGAGGTCGACGACGCCGAAGGTCGCGTCGAACCCCTCCTGCATGCCCACCCAGGTGCGCAGGGCCCCGAGGTAGTTGCCCAGGTGCAGGGACTCCGCCGTCGGCTGCATCGCCGAGAACAGGCGAGGGCGGCGGTCAGGCACGGCGATCATCCAACCACCTGCGCCCGGCCGCGCCCGGCAGCACCCGTGCGGGGGCCGCCGTGGCGACAGCGCTCCCCGGCCGTGGCTATCGTCCCAGCGTGCTCGCCCGCCAGCGCCAGGAGCGCATCCTCGAGCAGGTCCGCCGCAGCGGCGGGGCGCGGGTCAGCGAGCTGGTCGGGGTGCTCGGGGTGTCCGAGATGACCGTGCGCCGCGACATCGCCACCCTGGCCGGGCGCGGCCTGGTGGCGCGGGTGCACGGCGGGGCCACGGCCCTGACGGGGCGGAGCACCGACGAGCCGGGCTTCGCCGCGAAGTCCGACATCGCCCTGGAGGAGAAGGCGGCGATCGCCGAGGTCGCCGCCTCGCTGGTGGAGCCGGGCGACTCGGTGGCGCTCTCGGCGGGCACGACGACCTTCGCCGTGGCCCGGGCGCTGCTGGCCGTGCCCGACCTGACGGTGGTCACCAACTCCCTGCCCGTCGCGCAGCTGCTCCACGAGAGCGCCCGCAGCGACCTCACCGTGGTCCTGACCGGCGGCGTCCGCACCCCGTCCGACGCCCTGGTCGGGCCGGTGGCGGTCGGGGCGCTGCGGGGGCTGCACGTGGACTGGCTGTTCCTCGGGGTGCACGGCTTCGACGAGCGGGCCGGGCTGACCACCCCGAACCTCGTCGAGGGTGCGACGGACGAGGCGCTGGTGGCCTCCGCGCGACGGGTGGTCGTGGTCGCCGACTCCTCCAAGTGGCGGGTGGTCGGCCTCAGCAGCATCGCGCGGCTGGAGCAGGTGGACGTGCTCGTCGTCGACGCCGGGCTGCCGCTGGAGGCGCGGCGCAGCCTCGGCTCGCGCGTCGGGCGCCTGGTGGTGGCCCCGGTGCCCGCCGCCGAGGACTCCGCCCCCACCGACTGACCCGGGCCCGCCCGGACTGCGCTGCACCCCTGGACCGCCCACGGTCGCACACACTCGCACACCCTCGGCAGTCAGGGCGCCGTTACCCGTTCGTGATGCTGCGGTGGTTGTCGTGACGTGTTCGGTGTTGTTCGATGCGCAGGTGGGTGGCCGCCGCCGGCCCCCGACCCGGCAACGACGCCCGAGGAGCTCACCATGACCGCACCGCTGACCACCCGCGCGCCCCGGCGGCGCCCCACCCGTCACCGCGGCGCGGTGCTGGCCGCCGCCACCGCGTCCGCGCTGCTGCTGGCCGGCTGCGCCAACACCGGCGAGGAGGCCGCCGCTCCCGGCTCCGGCGGCAGCGGCGGCGAGCAGACCGTCCGCGAGTCGCAGGCCCCGGCCGAGGGCGAGGGCTGCACCCTGGAGACCTACGGCGGCGCCGGGGTCGAGGCCCTCGAGCTCGAGGGCGCCACGGTGGGCTTCTCCCAGTCCGAGCCCGACTCCGCGTCGTTCCGCGCCGCGGAGACCCAGTCGATCCGCGACGAGGCCGCCGCCCGCGGCGCCGAGCTGGTGGTCACCAACGCCAACGCCGAGCTGCCCAAGCAGATCTCCGACATCCAGGACCTGATCAACCAGGGCGTCCAGCTGCTGATCGTGGCCCCGGTCAACTCCGACGGCCTCGACCCGGCGCTGTCCGCGGCCACCGAGGCCGGCATCCCGGTGATCACCATCGACCGCAAGGTGACCAACGAGCACTGCACCGACTACCTGACCTTCATCGGCTCGGACTTCTACAGCCAGGGCGAGCGCGCGGCCGACGCCCTCGCCGAGGCCACCGGCGGCGAGGCGCAGGTGGCGATCCTGCTCGGCTCCTCGGGCAACAACGTCACCGACCAGCGCAACGCCGGCTTCAAGGAGAAGGTCGCCGCCGACCACCCCGGCCTGGAGATCGTCGTCGAGCAGACGGCGAACTTCGCCCGCGAGGAGGGCCAGACGGTCACCGAGCAGCTGCTGCAGTCGAACCCGGAGATCACCGCGGTCTACGCCCACAACGACGAGATGGCCCTGGGCGCGGTCACCGCGATCCAGGCCGCCGGCCGCGCCCCCGGCACCGACATCAAGATCGTGTCCATCGACGGCACGGCCAACGCCGTCCAGGGCATCATCGACGGCCAGATCAACGCCGTCATCGAGTCGAACCCCCGGTTCGGCCCGCTGGCCTTCGCGACCGCCGAGCAGTTCTTCAGCGGCGAGCCGATCCCCGAGGACATCATCATCGAGGACGACGAGTACTCGCCCGAGAACGCCGAGGCCGAGCTGCCCAACGCGTTCTGAGCCACGGCTGACGCACCGCCGCCGGGGGTCCGGGGAGCCCAGGGCCCCGGCGGCGGCGCGTCCCATCGAGCGCGAGGAGGTCCCGTGCCCCAGTCCCCCGTCGTCGATCCCGTCGTCCGTCCCGTCGCCGAGCCGGTCGTCGAGGTCGCCGGCCTGACCAAGTCCTTCGGCGGCGTCCACGCCCTGCGGGGCGTCGACCTGACCCTGCTGCCCGGTCGGATCCACGCCCTGGTCGGTGAGAACGGCGCCGGCAAGTCCACCCTGATCAAGGTGCTGACCGGCGTCCACACCGCCGACGCCGGCACCCTGCGCCTGGGGGGCGAGCCCATCGCCTTCACCCGCCCCGCCGACGCGCAGGCCGCGGGCATCTCCACCGTCTACCAGGAGGTCAACCTGGTGCCGCTGCTGTCGGTGGCCCAGAACGTCTTCCTGGGCCGCGAGCCGCGCCGCTTCGGGCTGGTCGACACCGGCGCGGTGCGGCGCCGGGCCCGCGAGCTGGTCGCCCGCCTGGGCATCGACGTCGACGTCGACGCCCAGCTGGGGCGGCTCGGCCTGGGGGTGCAGCAGATGGTGGCCCTCGCCCGCGCCGTCTCCGTCGACGCCCGCGTGGTGATCATGGACGAGCCCACGTCGTCGCTGGAGCCGCGGGAGGTCGAGACCCTCTTCGGCGTCGCCCGCACCCTGGCCGCCTCCGGCGTGGCCATCGTCTTCGTCTCGCACCGCCTCGGCGAGCTGTTCGCCCTGTGCGACGACGTGACGGTGCTGCGTGACGGGCGCACCGTGCACGCCGGCCCGATGGCCGAGCTCGACCGGGTGGGCCTGGTCTCCCGCATGCTGGGCCGGGCCGTGGAGGACGTGCAGCGGCGCGGCGCCACGGAGTTCGGGGAGTCCCACGCTCGCGGCGGCGCTGGCGTCCAGCCCGTGCTCGAGGTCTCCGGGGTGAGCGTGCGCAACCGGCTGCACGACGTCTCGTTCTCCGTGCGCCCCGGGGAGGTCGTGGGCCTCGGCGGCCTGCTGGGGTCCGGGCGCTCGGAGACGGTGAAGGCCGTCTACGGCGACCTGCCCACGACGGCCGCCGCCGTCAGCGTCGAGGGGCGCCCGGTGCGCACCGGGTCGGTGTCCAAGGCGCTGGCCGCCGGCCTGGCCCTGCTCTCGGAGGACCGGAAGGCGGAGGGGATCATCCCCGACCTGTCGGTGCGCGACAACATCGCGCTCGCGGTGCTCCCCCGGCTCTCGCGCGCCGGTGTGGTCTCCGACGCGAGGATCGACGCCGTCGTCGAGGTGTTCGTGCGGCGGCTGCAGATCAAGGCCTCGAGCCCGCGGCAGAAGGTGCGCGAGCTCTCCGGCGGCAACCAGCAGAAGGTGCTGCTGGCCCGGTGGCTGGCCACCGAGCCGAAGGTCTTCCTGCTCGACGAGCCCACGCGCGGCATCGACGTCGGCGCCAAGCGCGAGGTGCAGTCGCTCATCGACGAGCTCGCCGCCCAGGGGCTCGCGGTGGTGCTGATCTCCTCGGAGATGGAGGAGCTCGTCGAGGGCAGCGACCGCGTGGTCGTGCTGCGCGACGGGCACGTCGGCGCTGAGCTGGACGGCGACGGGCTCACCACCTCGGCCCTGCTCTCGGCGCTGGCCGGCGGCGGCCAGCCGGTCGGGGAGCCGCCCGTCGGGAACCCACCTGCCGCGGAGGTGGCCTCCCGTGGCTGAGCTGAGCACCCCGACGCCGTCCGCGTCGGCGCCCGCTGCCGCCCCGGCGGAGCCCGGCCCGGAGCCGCGCCCGCGCCGCCGCCTCGACGGCGAGTGGCTGCGCCGCTACGGGGTCTACGTCGCCCTGGGCCTGCTGGTCGCGATCAACCTGGTGATCACCCCGAACTTCCTCACGGTCTCGAACCTGCGGCTGCAGCTGGTGCAGGTCTCCCCCGTGCTCATCGTGGCCCTGGGCATGGCCATGGTCATCGGCACCGGCGGCATCGACCTGTCCGTCGGCGCGGTGATCGCCCTCTCCGCGACCCTGATCCCGCTGTACATCGGCTACGGACCGCTGGTCGCGATCCTCGTGGCGCTCGCCGTCGGGGTCGCCACCGGCGCCCTGGCCGGCACCGTGGTCGCCCGGGTCGGCGTCCAGCCCATCGTCGCCACGCTCGCGCTGCTGGTGGGCCTGCGCGGGGTGGCGAACCTGGCCGGCGACCGGATCCGCCCCATCCGCGACCCCTTCCTGCGCGGTCTGGGCACCGGCACCCTGCTCGGGGTGCCCTACGTCGTCGTGGCCGCCGTCGTGGCGACCGTGGTGGTGTGGTTCGTGCTCGGCCGGACCACCACCGGGCGCCAGCTGGTCGCGGTGGGCGGCAACCTGCGGGCCGCGGCCCTGGCCGGGTTGCCGGTCAAGCGGGTGCTGACCAGCGTCTACGTCGCCTCCGGCCTGCTGGCCGCCGTCGCCGGCGTGCTCCTCGCCGCGCGGCTCCAGGCGGTGAACTCCGCCAGCCTCGGCCAGCTCGCCGAGCTCTCGGCGATCACCGCCGTGGTCGTCGGCGGCACCCCGCTGACCGGCGGCCAGGTGCGCGTGCTCGGCACCGTCGCCGGCGCGCTGCTGCTGCAGCTGCTCAGCTCCACCCTCATCGCCCAGGGCCAGAGCGACGCGGTGACCCAGCTCGTCCAGGCCGTCATCGTCGTCGCGGCGGTCTACGTCCAGTTCGGCTCGAGGAGGACCCGGTGAGCACCCCGTGAGCACGACCCTGCAGCGACCGCCGGTGGCCGTCACGCCGCGCCGGGTCGGGACGGCGGCGCGCGCCGCCCGCCTCGCCCAGCGCCAGGGGGCGCTGGTGGTGCTGGTGGTGCTGTGCCTGGTGGCGGCCGGGGCCTTCGACACCTTCGCCACCAGCGGCAACCTGACCAACATCGCCGTGCAGGCCTCGTTCCTGGCGGTGATCGCGCTCGGGATGACCTTCGTCATCTTCACCGGCGGCATCGACCTGTCGGTGGGCTCCGTCTTCGCCCTCGGCGGGGTGCTGGCCGCGTACGCCAGCCAGTACGGCACCCTCGCGGCGCTGGCCCTGCCGCTCGCCGTGTGCGGCGCCATCGGCCTGGTGCAGGGGCTGATCATCGCCCGCGGGGGGCTGGAGCCGTTCATCGTCACCCTCGCCGGCCTGCTGTTCGCCCGCGGGCTGCTGCTGCTGGTCACCGACAGCGGCCGCAACACCTACGACGTGCCGGTCGGCAGCGCCTTCCGCGAGATCGCCCAGGGCAGCATCCTCGGGGTCCGGCACCCGATCTGGATCGTCGTGGTGCTCTACGCCGTCGGCACCCTGGTCCTGCACCGCACCTCCTACGGGCCCACGGTGCTCGCCATCGGCGGGCAGCGGGACGCCGCGGAGCTGATGGGGCTGCCGGTGGCGCGCGCCCGCGTGCTCACCTACGTCGCCTCCGCGCTGCTGGCCGGGTCGGCCGGCGTGATGATCGCCTCGTACACCTCCTCCGGGGTCCCGATCATCGGGATCGGGACGGAGCTCCAGGCGATCGCGGCGGTGGTCCTCGGCGGCACGCTGCTCACCGGAGGGGCGGGCACGGTGCTCGGCACCCTGGTCGGGGTGCTGCTGCTGCAGGTGATCGCCAACGTCATCAACCAGCTCAGCCTGGCCCAGGCGTGGCAGGCGGTGGTCCAGGGCACCATCCTGCTGGGTGTGGTCGTCGCACAGCGGTACCTGGCCCGGGCGGAGCGGCGATGACCGTCGAGGGGGCGCCCCCCGGGGCCGCCGCGGAGCTCGTCGGTGGTCACCGCGTGCGCCGCACGTCGATGGCGATGGCCGACGGCCGCGAGCTGCTCTACTTCGACGACTCCCCCGGCTACGTCGACGGCACCGCGACCCGCGAGACCCGCGACACCCGCGACCTGCCGCCGGTGGCCACGACCTCGACGATGCGCTTCGACGTCCTCACCGGCGAGTGGGTGGCGCTGGCGGCGCACCGGATGGACCGCACCTTCAAGCCGCCGGCCGACCTGTGCCCGCTGTGCCCGACCCGCCCGGGGCGCCCCGCCGGCGAGGTGCCCGCCGACGACTACGACGTCGTCGTCTTCGAGAACCGGTTCCCCTCCTACGCCGGCGCCGGCGGTCCGGCGGCGACCGCGCCGGCCACCCACCTCGACGGGGAGGAGCTGTGGGTCACCCGGCCCGCGGTGGGCCGCTGCGAGGTCATCTGCTTCACCGCCGACCACGACGCGTCGGTCGCCTCGCTGCCCGTCTCCCGGGTGCGCACGGTGGTCGAGGCGTGGGCCGACCGCACCGCGGCGCTCTCGGCGCTGGCCGGGGTGGGCCAGGTCTTCCCGTTCGAGAACCGCGGCGAGGAGATCGGCGTCACCCTGCAGCACCCGCACGGGCAGATCTACGCCTACCCCGAGCCGGCGCCGCGCCTGGCCCAGTACCTGGGGCGCGCCGCGGCGCACCGGGCCGCCACCGGCGGGAACCTGCTGGCCGACGTCCTCGCCGCCGAGCGCCGCGCCGGCACCCGGGTCGTGCTGGCCGGGGAGCGGTGGACGGCGTACGTGCCGGCCGCCGCGCGCTGGCCCGTGGAGGTGCACCTGGCCCCGCACCGCGACGTCCCCGACCTGGCCGCCCTCGACGGGCCCGAGCGCGACGAGCTGGCCGTCGTCTACCGCGAGCTGCTGCGCCGGCTCGACCGCTACTTCCCGGAGGTGGAGACCCTGCCGTACATCGCCGGCTGGCACCAGGCGCCCGTGGGCGCCGAGCGCGACCTGGGGCGGCTGCACCTGCAGG
This sequence comes from uncultured Quadrisphaera sp., assembly GCA_902806005.1. Taxonomy (GTDB): domain Bacteria; phylum Actinomycetota; class Actinomycetes; order Actinomycetales; family Quadrisphaeraceae; genus CADCUY01. The sequence goes on from CADCUY010000282.1 coordinate 17,637, forward strand.
CGTTCTCGATCCTGCGCTCGCCGAACAAGCTCAAGTACCTGGCCGGCTCCGAGTCGGGCGCCGGGGCGTGGGTCAACGACACCACCCCGGAGCGGATCGCCGAGCGGCTGCGGGCGGTGGCCTCGTGAGCGCCGACGCCGCCGTGGACGAGGTGCTCGCCCGGTTCGCCGAGGAGCTCGGCGGCGAGCCCGAGGGCGTGTGGGCGGCGCCGGGGCGGGTGAACATCATCGGCGAGCACCTGGACTACAACGGCGGCCCGGTGCTGCCGATGGCCCTGCCGCAGGTGACGCTGGCCGCGGTGCGCCGCCGCGAGGACGACCTGGTGCGGGTGGTCTCCGCGGCGGAGCTCGGGGCCGAGCCGGCCCGGTGGGAGGGGCGCCTGGGCGACGTCGGGCCGGGCCGCCCGCGCGGCTGGGCCGCCTACCCCGCCGGGGTGCTCTGGGCCCTGGCCGAGGCCGGCCACCCGGTGCGGGGCCTGGACGCGGTGATGACCTCGACGGTGCCCATCGGCGCCGGGCTCTCCAGCTCGGCGGCCCTGGAGTGCGCCGTCGCGGTCGCCGTCGCCGAGCTCGGCTCGCTGGTGACCGACGACGACGCCGGCCGCGCCGCGCTCGCGCAGGTGTGCGTGCGGGCGGAGAACGAGGTCGCCGGCGCGCCGACGGGCGGGATGGACCAGGCGGCGTCGCTGCGCTCGCGCGCCGGGCACGCCCTGCTGCTGCGCACCGCCGACGGCTCGGTCGAGCACGTGCCCCTCGACCTCGAGGCCGCGGGCCTGGTGCTGCTCGTCATGGACACCCGCGCCGGCCACACCCACGCCGGCGGCGAGTACGGCGCCCGGCGGGCCACCTGCGAGGACGTCGCGCGGCAGCTCGGCGTGGCGCACCTGGCCGAGCTGGTCACCCCCGGCGGCACCGACGTCGACGCGGTGCTGACGCGGATCGGGGAGGGCGGCGGCGCGGTCGACGTCGAGGTGGCCCGCCGCCGCGTGCGGCACGTGCTCACCGAGGTCGACCGGGTCGAGGCGGCGGTGGCGCTGCTGCGCGGCGGGACCGACGTCGCGGCGCTCGGGCCGCTGCTGGACGCCTCGCACGTCTCGATGCGCGACGACTACGAGATCTCCTCGCCGGAGCTGGACGCGGTGGTCGAGGCCGCGCAGGGCGCCGGCGCGCTCGGCGCGCGGATGACCGGCGGCGGCTTCGGCGGCTCGGCGATCGCCCTGGTGCGCACGGGGGACGAGGGCGCCGTCCGCGAGGCCGTGCTCGCGGCCGCGGCCCGGGCCGGGCACCCGGTGCCCGCGTTCCACCCCGCCACCCCCTCGGCCGGCGCGCGCCGCGTGCGCTGAGCGCCGCGGGAGCCCCACCGGGCCGCGTCAGCGGTCGAGGCGGAACCAGGCGGTGCGCTCGGTCGGGGTCTGCCGCACGTCCCAGCTGTCGGCCATCATGTCGACGATGGTCCGCGAGTGCGGGGCGATGTCGGGGTCCGCGGCGCTCGTCCCGCCCGGCGCGCCCCGGCGCGGGGCCGACGACGGGCCGCCCCGGGGCGCCGGCGCCGGCCGGGCCGTGACCGCGGTGGTCTGCACGCTCACCTGCACGCTCATCCCGCTCAGGGTGACCGCCACGGTGAACGCCGGCCCGCGCCCGTGCTGCAGGGCGTCGGTGCCCAGCTCGGAGACCAGCAGCACCGCCGCGTCGACCACGTCGCGGTCGTCGACGCCGTGCTCGGTGAGCACGTCCTCGATGTGCAGGCGGGCGCGCCCCACGGACTCGGCCGTGCGCTCGAAGTCGTGCTGGGCGACCAGGCGGCCGCCGCCGATCGCGACGACTGCTGGAGGCCCGGCGTCCGGGGGCATGATCCGACGCTAGCGCCGAGGGTGGGCAGCGGCACCCCGGCGGTCCACCGGGCGGGCGCTCACCGCACCGCGCCGGCGCCGCTGCCCGGCTGCCCGAAGGCCACGACCACGGGGGCGTGGTCGCTGAACCGCTCCGCGTAGCTGGCGGCCCGGTCGACCCGGGCGTCGGCGGCGAGCGCCGCCAGGCCCGGGGTGGCGAAGTGGTGGTCGATCCGCCACCCGGTGTCGCGGTCGAAGGCCTGCCCGCGCCACGACCACCACGAGTACGGCCCGTCCTGGCCGGGGTGCAGCGCCCGCACGACGTCGACCCACCCGGCGGCGGCCCAGCCCTCCAGGTGCGCCCGCTCCTGCGGCAGGCACCCCGCCCGGCCGCGGTTGCCGCGCCAGTTGCGCAGGTCGGCGTCGGTGGGCGCGATGTTGAGGTCGCCGGTGACCAGCGCCTCCCCGGGGCCGGCGGCGAGCTCGCCGGTGCGCGCTGTCACCGCGTCGAGGAACGCCTGCTTCTCGTCCTGGCGCGGCGTGCCCGCCCCGCCGGTGTGGACGTAGGTGCTCACCACCGTCAGCGGGGCCGCCAGGCCGGGCACCTCGACGTCCAGCTCGACCCACCGGCCGGCGCCGGCCCAGCGCTGCGGCAGCCCGGCGGCCGCGGCGTCGCGCTGCGCGCCCACGGGCAGGCGGGTGG
>CADCUY010000283.1 GCA_902806005.1 uncultured Quadrisphaera sp.
GGCAGCACCGCCACCCCCAGGCCGGCGGCGGCGGCCTGCAGCGCCGCGAGGGCGCCGAGGGCCAGCGGCGAGCGGAGCCCGGCGCGCGCAGCGGGGGCCCGCACGTCGCGGGAGCCGGAGAGGGTGGCGGCCACGGCCCCAGTCTGCTCGCTGGTCACCCTGCGTGGCGCCCCTTCACGGGGCCCGGCCGCTCAGGCGGCGGTGGTGTGCCGGTCCGCCACGGTGAGGGCCTCGTCCAGCGCCGCGAGCCCCTCCGCGACCTCGGCGTCGGTGATGGTGCACGGCGGCACCACGTGCAGCCGGTGGAAGTTGGTGAACGGCAGCACCCCGGCGCCCTTGGCCGCCGCGACCAGCTCGCCCATCGCCGGGCTCGTGCCGCCGTAGGGGGCCAGCGGCTCCCGGGTCTCCCGGTCGACGACGAGGTCGAGCGCCCAGAACACCCCGAGGCCGCGCACCTCGCCGACCACGGGGTGGCGCTCGGCGAGCTCGCGCAGGCCCGGGCCGAGCACGTCGGCGCCGATCCGGGCGGCGTTCTCGACGATGCCCTCCTCGCGCATCGCGGTGATCGTCGCCACCGCCGCGGCGCACGCCAGGGGGTGCCCGGAGTAGGTCAGGCCCCCGGGGAAGGGGCGCTTCCCGAAGGTCGCGGCGATCTCGTCGGAGATGACGACCCCGCCCAGCGGCACGTACCCGGAGTTCACGCCCTTGGCGAAGGCGATCAGGTCGGGGACGACGTCGAAGTGGTCGAGGGCGAACCAGCGGCCGGTGCGCCCGAACCCCGCCATCACCTCGTCGGCGATGTAGACGATGCCGAACCGGTCGCACAGCGCGCGGACCCCGGCCAGGTAGCCCGGCGGGGGCGGCATGACGCCCGCGGTGCCGGGCACGGTCTCCAGCACCAGGGCGGCGATGGTGCTCGCCCCCTCCAGGACGATCACCTGCTCGAGGTGGGCGAGGGCGCGCTCGCACTCCTCGGCCTCGGTGGTCGCGGAGAACGCGGAGCGGTACAGGAACGGGCCGAAGAAGTGGACGACGCCCGCCGAGCCGGTGTCGTTGGGCCAGCGGCGCGGGTCGCCGGTGAGGTTGACCGCCGTGGTGGTGCCGCCGTGGTAGCTGCGGTAGCGCGCCAGGACCTTGTGCCGGCCGGTGTGCAGGCGGGCCATCCGCACCGCGTACTCGATGGCCTCGGCGCCGGCGTTGGTGAAGAAGACCTTGTCGAGGCCCTCCGGCGCCGTCTCGGCGACCAGCCGGGCGGCCTCGGAGCGCGCCTCGTTGGCGTGCTGGGGGGCGATGGTGCACAGCACGTCGGCCTGCGCCTTGATCGCCGCGACGACGCGGGGGTGCTGGTGCCCGATGTTGGTGTTGACCAGCTGGCTGGAGAGGTCGAGCAGGCGCCGGCCCTCGCCGTCCCACACGTACGACCCGGCGGCGCGCGTGATCACCATCGGGTCGAGCGCGTCCTGGGCCGACCACGAGTGGAACACGTGGGCCCGGTCGAGCTCGTAGGTGCGCCGGGCCCGCTCCCGCAGGGCAGCGGGGTCGGGCGACGCCGCGGGCGCCGGCGGGGTGTCGACGCTGGTCTCGGCCACGGTGCTCATGCGCGGTGCCCTCCGGGGGGTCGGTTCCTGTCCGCCCACCCTGCCACGGGGCCGCCTCCCCGTGGGGCCTCAGCCGGCGAGGCCCCGCACGAGCTCGCGCGCGATCGCGGCGGTCTCCGACGGGGTGCGGCCCACCCGCACCCCCGCGGCCTCGAGGGCCTCCTTCTTCGCGGCCGCCGTGCCCGCCGAGCCCGAGACGATGGCCCCGGCGTGGCCCATGGTCTTGCCCTCCGGCGCGGTGAACCCGGCGACGTAGCCGACGACGGGCTTGGTGACGTGGTCGCGCACGTACGCCGCGGCGCGCTCCTCGGCGTCGCCGCCGATCTCGCCGATCAGCACGACGAGGTCGGTGTCGGGGTCGGCCTCGAAGGCCTCGAGCGCGTCGATGTGCGTGGTGCCGATGATCGGGTCGCCGCCGATGCCGACCGCGGTGGAGAACCCGAACTCCCGCAGCTCGTACATCATCTGGTAGGTCAGGGTGCCCGACTTGCTGACCAGCCCGATCCGCCCGGGCGGGGTGATGTCGGCGGGGATGATGCCCGCGTTGGACTGCCCGGGGCTGATCAGGCCGGGGCAGTTCGGCCCGATGATCCGGGTGGTGCCCTTCTCCTGGGCGTAGGTGAAGAACTCCGCGGTGTCCTTGACCGGCACGCCCTCGGTGATCACCACGACCAGCGGGACCGCGGCGTCGACGGCCTCGACCACCGCCGCCCTGGTGAACTTCGCGGGCACGAAGATCACGCTGACGTCGGCTCCGGTGGCCTCCACCGCCTCGGTGACCGAGCCGAAGACGGGCACGGTCACGCCGCCGTCGAAGGTGGCGGTCTGCCCGCCCTTGCCCGGGGTCACCCCGCCGACGACCTGCGTGCCGGAGGCCAGCATCCGCTGGCCGTGCTTGCGGCCCTCGGAGCCGGTGAGCCCCTGGACGATGACCCGGCTGTCCTTGGTGAGGAAGATCGCCACGTGTCTGCTCTCCTGTGCTCGGTGTCTCAGGCGGCGGCGAGGCGCGCGGCCTCGGCCGCGGCGCCGTCCATGGTGTCGACCACGGTGACCAGGGGGTGCGCGGCCTCGGCGAGGATGCGCCGGCCCTCGGCCACGTTGTTGCCGTCCAGGCGCACCACGAGGGGCTTGGTGGCCTCGTCGCCGAGGATGCCCAGCGCCGCCACGATGCCGTCGGCGACGGCGTCGCACGCGGTGATGCCGCCGAAGACGTTGACGAACACGCTCTTCACCTGCGGGTCGCCGAGGATGACGTCGAGCCCGGCGGCCATGACCTCCGCGGAGGCGCCGCCGCCGATGTCGAGGAAGTTCGCGGGCTTGACCCCGCCGTGCGCCTCGCCGGCCTGGGCGACGACGTCGAGGGTCGACATCACCAGCCCCGCCCCGTTGCCGATGACGCCGACCTCGCCGTCGAGCTTGACGTAGTTGAGCCCCGCGGCGCGGGCCTTGGTCTCCAGCGGGTCGTCGGCGGCCTCGTCGGCCAGCTCGGCCTGCGCCGGCTGCCGGAACGCGGCGTTCTCGTCGAGGGTCACCTTGCCGTCCAGGGCGATCACCGCGCCGTCGCCGGTGCGCACCAGGGGGTTGACCTCCACCAGGGTGGCGTCGGACTCGCGGTACACCGTCCACAGCTGCTGGAGCACCGCGGCGACCTGCCCGGCCACGTCGTCGGCGAACCCGGCGGCCTCGACGATCTCGCGGGCCTTGGCCTCGTCGACGCCGACCACGGGGTCGACGGCCACCCGGGCGAGGGCCTCGGGGCGCTCGACGGCGAGCACCTCGATCTCCACGCCGCCCTCCTTCGACGCCAGCGCGAGGTAGCGGCGCTCGGCGCGGTCGAGCAGCAGGGAGACGTAGTACTCCTCGGCGATGTCGGCGCCGGCGGCGACCATCAGCGTGGAGACGACGTGGCCCTTGATGTCGAGGCCGAGGATCGCCTCCGCCGCGGCCTCGGCGTCCTCGGGGGTCTTGGCGACCTTCACGCCGCCGGCCTTGCCGCGCCCACCGGTCTTCACCTGGGCCTTGACCACGGTCACCCCGCCGATCCGCTCGGCGGCGGCGCGGGCCTCGGCCGGCGTGCGGGCGACGACGCCCGGCAGCACCGGGACGCCGTGCTGCTCGAAGAGGTCGCGGGCTTGGTGCTCGTACAGGTCCACGGGAGGGCCCCTTCTCGTCGCCGCGTGCGGTGCGTTCCCGCCCCCGGTCGAGGGCGCGGCGAGCCTAGCGGCGGGTGGCGCGGCGCCGGCACGCGGGAGCCCCGTCGTCGCCCCGGGCGGGCTGGGGCGGCGCGGGGCTCCCCGGCGCCGGCGTCGGGCTCAGTCCTCGTCGGCCTCGAACAGCTCGCGGGCGACGACCCCGGTGTCGGGGTTGTCGGTGAACAGCCCGTCGACGCCGAGCTCGAGGAAGATCCGCTGCTCCTCCAGGGCCCGGCCGTAGTCGTCGAGGTCCTCGGCCTGGCCCTCCCCCTCGCGCAGCTCCGCCGGGAGGAAGGAGTTCTCGTTGCGGAACGTGTACGGGTGCACCAGCAGGCCCGCGTCGTGGGCGTCGTCGACGAAGGAGGTGGGCTCGCCCAGCTCGTCGTCGGCCGTGCGCGGCACGACCTGCGCCTTCTCGGGCCCGACGCCGCTGGCGTACTCGGCGACGCCCTCGAGGCCCTCGGCGCTGGAGAGGTCGGCGTAGGTGGTGTCCTCGCCCGCGGCGACCAGGTCGTAGGGCGCCCCGGTGGCCGAGAGCAGCTGCACCAGCGGCACCTCCAGGCCGTCCTCGGCGAGCTCGCGCAGGTTCGCGGTCTCGAAGGACTGCACGAAGACCGGCGAGTCCTCCTCGTCGAGCCCGGCCTCCTCCAGGGCGGCGACCAGCGGCTCCTCCAGGGAGAGGTCGATGCCGTCGAAGTAGGTGGGGTGCTTGGTCTCGGGGTAGACCCCGATCTCGCGCCCGAGCTCCTCGCTCAGCCGCGCCCGCAGCTCGAGCACCTCGGTGAACGTGGGCACCTGGTACAGCCCGTCGTAGAGGGTGTTCTCCTCGCGGAGGTCGGGCAGCCGCTCCACCGCGCGCAGGGTGCGCAGCTCCTCGAGGGTGAAGTCCTCGGTGAACCAGCCGGTCAGCTCGACCCCGTCGATGGTCCTGGTCGTCTGCCGGTCCGCGAACTCCTCGCGCTCGGCGACGTCGGTGGTCGTGGAGATCTCGTTCTCGTGCCGGGCCACCAGCACCCCGTCCTTCGTCGAGACCAGGTCGGGCTCGATGAAGTCGGCGCCCATCCGGGCCGCCAGCTCGTACGAGGCCAGGGTGTGCTCGGGGCGGTAGCCGGAGGCGCCGCGGTGGCCGATGACGAGCACCTCCTCGGCCAGGGCCTCGCCGTCCGCGGGGCTCTGCGCGTCGGCAGCGGGGGAGGCCACGGCCGGCGCCGCGAGCGCCAGCGGCGCCATCAGGGCTGCGGCGAGGGCCGAGGCGCGCAGGGTGGTCAGGACGGGACGGCGCACGGGGTCTCCAGCGGCCTCGGACGGCGACCGTCGCCGTCGGGCCGTCGGTGATCGCACCACCTGGAGCGGGAGGAGCCGGACACATCGGGACGAACAGCGCGTGAACCCTCGGTGCCCGAGGGTCAGGTCTTCACCAGGTCGAGCACCACGGCACCGGAGACCGGCGGGATCCACTCCAGCCGGCGCTCGAGCCGGGCGGCCCACGGCGGCACGCTGGCCACGCCGCTGGGGTAGGTGAACAGGCGCTCGCGCCGGGTCAGCCGCCACCCGGCGCGGGCGGCGCGGCGCACGAAGTCGCGGGCGGGGAACGTGCGCTCGCCGGGGGTGAGCACGTGGTAGGCCAGCACGTAGGGGTGCAGCCGGTTCGGCTCCATCGCCCGCCACCGGGCCCCCGGCGCGGCGACCCTGGCCACCTCCGAGACCACCTGGTCGACGTCGGTGACGTGGTGCAGGGCGTCGACGCTGATCACCAGGTCGACCGAGCCCGTCTCGACGGCAGCGGGCAGCGCCTCGCCGACCCCCACCTCGAACCGCACGTTGGTCGAGCCCGCCGCCCGGGCCCGGGCGTTGGCGAACTCCACGTAGTTGGCCAGGGGCTCGACGCCCACGAAGGTGCGGTCGGGCTGGCCCGCGGCGAGCCGCCGCAGCAGCGTGCCGGTGCCGGAGCCGAGCTCGAGGACCGTCCCGGGGGTCTCCTGGACGACGCGGGCGAAGGACTCGGTGCGGCGGCGCGCCATGTGGCCGTCGGCGCGCAGCTCGTCGTAGGTCGCGGGGCGGTCGTCGAAGCCCGCGTTGCAGGGTGCAGCGCTGTGCGCCCCTCCGCGTCCGGGCCGGTGCAGGCGCATCCGTGCACCGTAGGCGGTCACGGCCCGGTGGCGCTCACCGTCCCCGGGCGCGGGAGCTCACGGCGCGGGGCTCACGCCGCAGGGCGGGCGACCCACAGCTCCACCCGCACCCAGCCGTGGTCGCGCCGGCTGACCAGCTCACGCTCGGCGGTGGCCGCGACCGCCGTGGGCGACCGGCGCGAGAGGTCGCCGGTGGCGGTGGCCCGGGTGCCCACCAGCCACACCCGCGGGTGGGGGGCCAGGGCCTCCTCGCGCCGCTCCTCGGGCACCTCCTCGCCGCCCAGGGTGGCGCTGCGCTCCGGTGCGGCCACGAGCAGCGCGTCGCGCGGCCGCACGCCGGCCCCGCCCTCCAGGTGCGGGGCCACCAGGGGCCGGGCGACCGCCCCCACCCACGCCACGGCGTCCCCCGGCGCCGCCTCCGCGGACACCTGGCTCGCCGCCCCCGGGGCGTCGTCGAAGTAGTACGGGGCGGCCCGGTGGGCCACCGCGGCGGGAGCCTGCA
>CADCUY010000284.1 GCA_902806005.1 uncultured Quadrisphaera sp.
TGGCCCCGCACCTGCCGGGGCTGGTGCAGCTGCGCCGCCGGGTGCACGCCGCCCCCGAGCTCTCCCGCGCCGAGCACCGCACCACCGCGCTGCTGGTCGAGCGGCTGCGCGCGGCGGGCCTGCACCCGGTGGAGCTGCCCGGCACCGGCCTGGTCTGCGACGTCGGGCCCGAGCCGGCGGGGTCCGACGGGCCCGGCGCCCGGCGGGTCGTGGCGCTGCGGGCCGACCTCGACGCGCTGCCGGTGCAGGACCTCACCGCCTCCGCCTGGACCTCCGCCGTGCCCGGCGTCGCCCACGCCTGCGGGCACGACGTCCACACCGCCGTCGTCCTCGGCGCGGGCCTGGTGCTCGCCGACCTGCACCGCGCCGGCCGCCTGCCCGGCCGGGTCCGGCTGGTCTTCCAGCCCGCCGAGGAGGACACCCCCGGCGGCGCCCTCGACGTCCTCGCCGCCGGCGCCCTGGACGACGTCGCGCGGATCCTGGGGATCCACTGCGACCCGCACCTGGACGTCGGGCGCGTGGGGCTGCGCGCCGGGCCCCTGACCGCCGCCTTCGACCGGATCAGCGTGCGCCTGCACGGGCCGGGCGGGCACACCTCGCGCCCGCACCTGACCTCCGACCTCGTCTTCGCCCTCGCCAAGGTGGTCACCGAGGTGCCGGCGGTGCTCTCGCGGCGCCTCGACCCGCGCTCGGGCGTCTCGCTGGTGTGGGGGCACGTCAGCGCCGGGGGCGCGGAGAACGCCATCCCGGCCACCGGGGTCGTCGGGGGCACCCTGCGGTGCCTGGACGCCGACGCCTGGCAGGCCGCGGGCGACCTGCTGGCCGAGGTCGTGCACGAGGTCGTGGCGCCCTACGGCGCCCGCGCCGAGGTCGACCACCGGCGCGGGGTGCCGCCCGTGGTCAACGACGCGGCGGCCGTGGCGGCCCTGAGCCACGCCACCCGCCACGAGCTCGGCGAGGACGCGGAGGTGCCCACCGGCCAGTCCCTGGGCGGCGAGGACTTCGCCTGGTACACCCGCGAGGTGCCCGGGGCGATGGCCCGGGTGGGCACCCGCACGCCCGGCGGGCCCACCACCGACCTGCACCGGGGCGACTTCGACCCGGACGAGCGGGCGATCGGCATCGGCGCCCGCCTGCTGGCGGCGGCCGCGCTGGAGTCGCTGGCGACCCCGTAGGGCCGGCACGTCTCGATCCGGTGACGATCCGGCGACCGGTGCCGCGCCGTCGCCCCCGGCTCCTAGGGTGCCTCCAGCCGAGCACGACCCGCGAGCAGGAGGAACCGCAGGATGAAGAAGAGCTACCGGACGTCCGCCCTGGTCGGCGTCCTGGCGCTGGGGGTCGCCGGCTGCGGCGAGGCCCCGGCCGAGACGCCGGGCGGCGGCGGCGCCAGCAGCGGCGAGAGCTCGGGGGCGAGCTCCGACTACCTGGGCTGCATGGTCTCCGACGCCGGCGGCTTCAACGACCAGTCGTTCAACCAGTCCGGCCTCGAGGGCCTCGAGGCCGCCGTCGACGAGCTCGGCGTGCAGCAGCAGATCGCCGAGTCCGCGTCGGAGAGCGACTACTCGACCAACATCGACGCCCTCGTCGGCGGCGGGTGCAACCAGATCATCTCGGTCGGGTTCCTGCTGGCCGACGCCACCGCCGAGGCCGCCAGCGCGAACCCCGACACCAACTTCGCGCTCGTCGACGCCGCGGTCGACCCGCCGCAGGACAACGTCAAGCCGCTGCTGTTCGACACCGCGCAGGCCGCCTTCCTGGCCGGCTACGCCGCCGCGGCCACCTCGGCGACCGGCACGGTGGCCACCTACGGCGGCATCAAGATCCCGTCGGTGACGGTGTTCATGGACGGCTTCGTCGACGGCGTGGCGCACCACAACAGCGAGAAGGGCACCGACGTGCAGGTCCTCGGCTGGGACAAGGCGGCGCAGGACGGCCAGTTCACCGGCGACTTCGAGGACGCCCAGAAGGGCCGCAACACCACGCAGAACTTCCTCGACGCCGGCGCCGACGTGATCCTCCCGGTCGCCGGGCCCGTCGGGGTGGGCACGCTGGCCGCCGCGCGCGACGCGAAGACCGCGGGCAGCGACGTCAAGGTGATCTGGGTCGACGCCGACGGCTACAACACCCAGCCCGACTTCGCCGACCTCATCCTCACCTCGGTGGTCAAGGAGATCGGCGCGGCGGTGCAGGACTCGATCGCCGCCGACGTCGACGGCTCGTACACCGCGGAGCCGTACGTCGGCACGCTGGAGAACGGCGGGGTGTCGCTGGCGCCCTTCCACGACTTCGAGGCGAGCCTGCCCGCCGGGCTGACCGAGGAGCTGACCGCCATCCAGGAGGGCATCGTCGCGGGCGACATCGTGGTGGAGTCGCCGTCCACGCCGTGACCCGCACCGGACCGCGCGCCCGCCCGGGCGCGCGGTCCGGCAGGCTGGGGGCGTGAGCGCGGTGACGACCCGGCGCGCACTCGTCCTCGCCGCGGTCCTGGCCGTGGTGGCGGCGGGCTGCGGCCAGCCCCCCGCCTCCGAGCCGTCGGCCGGGGGCTCCGGTGCGTCCGGGGGCCCCGGCCCGTCCGGCGGCGAGGACTTCCTCGGCTGCATGGTCTCGGCCACGGGCGGCTTCGAGGACCGGTCGTTCAACCAGGCCGGCGTCGAGGGGCTGAGGGCCGCGGCCGAGGAGCTGGGCTTCGAGACCCGGACCGCCGAGTCCGAGGCCGAGAGCGACTACGCCACGAACATCGAGGCGCTGGTCTCCAGCGGCTGCACGCAGGTCGTCGCCGGCAGCTTCCTGCTCGCCGACGCGACCGGCGAGGCCGCCGACGCGAACCCGGAGACCCACTTCTCGATCATCGACTCGACCGTCGACCCGCCCCGCGAGAACGTCAAGCCGCTGCTGTTCGACACCGCGCAGGCCGCGTTCCTCGCCGGCTACGCCGCCGCGGCGACCACGCGCACCGGGGTGGTCGCCACCTACGGCGGCGTGAAGATCCCGCCCGTGACGGTGTTCATGGACGGCTTCGTCGCCGGGGTGGAGCACCACAACGGCGAGAAGGGCACCGACGTCCGGGTGCTGGGGTGGGACGCCGCGGCGCAGGACGGCCAGTTCACCGGCGACTTCGAGGACGCCCAGAAGGGCCGGAACACCACGCAGAACTTCATCGACGCCGGCGCCGACACCGTCCTGCCGGTGGCGGGCGCCGTCGGCGCGGGCACCCTCGCGGCGGCGCGCGCCGCGAAGGACGCCGGCCAGGACGTGCGGGTGGTCTGGGTCGACGACGACGGCTACCTGACCCAGGAGGGCTACGGCGACCTCGTGCTCACCTCGGTGGTCAAGGAGATCGGCACCGCGGTGGGCGACGCGGTGCGCACCGACCTGGAGGGCGGTTTCACCGGCGAGCCGTACGTGGGCACACTGGAGAACGGCGGCGTCTCGCTGGCGCCCTTCCACGACTTCGAGGCGACCCTGCCCGCGGGCCTGGTCGAGGAGCTGGCCGCCGTCGAGGACAGCATCATCCGGGGCGGGATCGTCGTGGACTCCCCCTCCACCCCCTGAGCCCCCGGGCACCTGAGGAGAGACGCGTGCAGCTGCGGCTGGAGGGCATCACCAAGCGGTTCGGGCCGCTGGTGGCCAACGACGGCATCGACCTGCTGGTCGAGCCCGGGCAGATCCACTGCCTGCTGGGCGAGAACGGCGCCGGCAAGTCGACGCTGATGAACGTGCTGTACGGGCTCTACCAGCCCGACGAGGGCCGGATCCTGCTCGACGGCGAGCCGGCGGCCTTCTCCGGGCCGGGCGAGGCGATGGCCGCGGGGATCGGCATGGTCCACCAGCACTTCATGCTCGTGCCGGTGTTCACGGTGGTCGAGAACGTCATGCTCGGCCACGAGAGCACCCGCGCGGGGCTCCTCGACGTCGAGGCCACCCGGCGCCGGATCCGCGAGATCAGCGACCGCTACGGCTTCGCCGTCGACCCCGACGCCCTCGTCGAGGACCTCCCGGTGGGAGTGCAGCAGCGGGTGGAGATCATCAAGGCGCTGCTGCGCGACGCGCGGGTGCTGATCCTCGACGAGCCGACCGCGGTGCTGACCCCGCAGGAGACCGACGAGCTCATCGGGATCATGCGCCAGCTGAAGGCCGCGGGCACCGGCATCGTCTTCATCACCCACAAGCTGCGCGAGGTGCGGGCCATCGCCGACACCATCACCGTGATCCGGCGCGGGGCCGTCGTCGGCTCCGCCGAGCCCAGCGCCTCCGAGGTCGAGCTGGCCTCGCTGATGGTGGGGCGCGCCGTCTCGCTGGGGGTGGCGAAGGAGGCGCCCCGGCGCGGGGAGACCACGGTCGTGGTCCGCGGGCTGGTCGTGCGCGACGCCGCCGGCGCGCGGGTCGTCGACGGGGTCGACCTCGACATCGCCCAGGGCGAGGTGCTGGCCGTCGCGGGCGTGCAGGGCAACGGGCAGACCGAGCTCACCGAGGCGATCGTCGGCCTGCAGGAGCGCGTGGAGGGCTCGATCACCCTCGGCGGCCGCGAGCTGGTGGGCCGCTCCGTGCGCGAGGTGCTCGACGCGGGCGTCGGGTTCGTGCCCGAGGACCGCAGCACCGACGGGCTGGTGCCCACCTTCTCGATCGCCGAGAACCTCGTGCTCGACCTGCACCGGCGGGCCCCCTTCGCCCGGGGGCCGGGGCGGCTGGCGCTCGACCTGGGCGCGGTGCGCGAGAACGCGGCCCGGCGGGTGGCCGAGTTCGACGTCCGGGCCAGCGGCGGCGAGGTGGCCGCGGGCACCCTGTCCGGCGGCAACCAGCAGAAGGTGGTGCTGGCCCGGGAGCTCTCCCGGCCGCTCCAGCTGTTCATCGCCTCCCAGCCCACCCGCGGGCTCGACGTCGGCTCGATCGAGTTCGTGCACCGGCGGATCGTGGCCGAGCGCGACGCCGGCACCCCGGTGCTCATCGTCTCCACCGAGCTGGACGAGGTCGTCGACCTCGCCGACCGGATCGCGGTGATGTACCGCGGCCGCATCGTCGGCGTGGTGCCCGCCGACACCGACCGCGACGTCCTGGGCCTGATGATGGCCGGCATGGCGCCCGAGGAGGCGGCGGCCGTGGCGGCCGAGAACCCGACCGAGCTCGAGCAGGTGGCCCAGCCGTGAGCGCCGTCGCGACCGCACCCGCCCCGGCGGGCCCGTCGGACGACGGGGGCCGCGGCGCGCGCCTGGCGCGCGAGCTGCGCGGCTCCAGCGCCCTGGTCACCGTGCTCGCCGTGCTGCTCGCCTTCGTCCTCGGCGGCGTGCTCATCGCCGCGGCCGACGAGGCCACGCGGGCGTCGGCGAGCTACTTCTTCGCGCGCCCCACCGACCTGGTCGTCAACGGCTGGCGCGCGGCGACCGAGGCGTACGGGGCGATGCTGCGCGGCGCGGTCTACGACCCGCGGGCCCCCAGCGCCCTGCGGCAGGTGCGCCCGATCACCGAGACCCTGACCATCGCCACCCCGCTGATCGCGGCGGGCCTGGGCGTGGCGCTGGCCTTCCGCGCCGGGCTGTTCAACATCGGCGCGCAGGGCCAGGTGCTCGTCGGCGCCGCGGCGTCGGGGTACGTCGGCTTCGCCGTCGCGCTGCCCACCGGGGTCCACCTCCTCGCGGCCGTGCTCGCGGGCGCGGCGGCGGGTGCGCTGTGGGGCGGCATCGCGGGGTTCCTGCGGGCGCGGACCGGCGCCCACGAGGTGATCACCACGATCATGCTGAACTACATCGCGCTCTACCTGGTGCAGTACCTGCTCTCCCAGCCGGGCTTCCAGCGCCCCGGGGCCTCGAACCCGATCAGCCCGCAGGTCGCCGACACCGCGCGGCTGCCGCTGCTGCTCGGCGAGGGCTTCCGCCTGCACCTGGGCCTGGTGCTCGTGGTGCTGGCGGCGGCGGGCGTGTGGTGGCTGCTCGAGCGCAGCACCCTCGGCTTCCGCTTCCGCGCCGTGGGCGCGAACCCGCCGGCCGCGCGCACCGCCGGGATGTCGATCCCCGGGGCCTACCTGGGCGTGATGCTCCTCGCCGGCCTGCTCTCGGGCCTGGCGGGGGCCGCGCAGGTGCTCGGCACCGAGCGGACCGTGACCGGCGGCATCGCCGGCAGCCTGGGGCCCGACGCGATCACCGTGGCCCTGCTGGGCCGCTCGAACCCCTTCGGGGTGGTCGCGGCGGGGCTGCTGTTCGGGGCCCTGCGCGCGGGGGCGCCCCTGATGCAGTCGCAGACCGGCACCCCCGTCGACATCGTGCTGGTCGTGCAGTCCGTCATCGTGCTGCTGATCGCGGCGCCGCCCCTGGTGCGCGCCGTGTTCGGCCTGGAGCGCGGCCGTGGCCGGGGCCGTGGCGGCCCCGGGCGCCGGGCGCGCAGGAGCGGAGGAGGCGCGCCCGTGCGCCCGGAGTCCACAGCAGGGCC
>CADCUY010000285.1 GCA_902806005.1 uncultured Quadrisphaera sp.
AGCGCGCGGGCCTGGCGTCGGTGCGCACCGAGGCCGACGGCGCGCGCGCCGAGCTGCGGGCGGCCGGCTCGGCGGTGTCGGGCCCCGAGGCCGACGGCGAGCGGGTGCTCGCCGCCCTGGTCGCGGCGGGCGCCGGGGTGCGCCAGTTCGTCCTCGAGCGGGCCACCCTCGAGGACCTGTTCGTCGGGCTGACGGGGGAGGGCTTCGATGTCCGCGCGTGAGGCCGTGTCCGCGCGGCCGGGCGCTCCGGTCGGGGCCGGGGCGGGTGTGCGCGCGCCCCGCGGCCCGCTGGTGCCCCGCGACCTGCGCTTCCTGCGCTCCGAGCTGGGCCTGGTGCTCTCGCGCCGGCGCAACCTGGTGATGCTCGGGGTGCTGGCCCTGGCCACCGCCCTGATCGGGGTGGCGATCGAGGTGGCCAGCCCCGACCCGGACGACGGTGGGCCGCCGTTCCTGAGCCAGATCACCGACAACGGGCTGTTCCTGGCCTTCACGGCGCTCGTCGCGTCGCTGCCGGTGTTCCTGCCGCTGGCCGTGGCGGTCGTCGCGGGGGAGTCCGTGGCCGGGGAGGCCAGCTCGGGCACCCTGCGCTACCTGCTCGTGACGCCGGTGGACCGCACGCGCCTGCTCGCCGTCAAGTACCTGGCGATCGCGGCCTACGGGCTGCTCGCCGCGGTCGTCATCGCGGTCACGGGCGTGCTCGTGGGGCTGCTGCTCTTCCCGGTGGGTGACGTCACCACCATCTCGGGGGCGACGGTCTCCTACCCCGAGGGCCTGGTGCGCCTCGGCGCGGTGACCCTCTACGTCGCCGCGATGCTCGCCACGGTCGCCGCGCTGGGGCTGTTCGTCTCCACCCTGACCGAGGTGCCGGTGGCGGCCATGTCGGCGACGGCGATCGTCGTGGTGCTGGTGCAGATCCTCGGGGCGGTGCCGCAGCTCTCGCCGATCCACCCGTTCCTGTTCAGCACCGGGTGGCTCTCGTTCGGCGAGCTGCTGCGCGACCCGGTCGGCTGGTCGGGGATCACCGAGGGCCTCGTGCTGCAGGCGGGGTGGATCGTCGTGCTGCTCGCGGCGGCCTGGGCCCGGCTGACCGGCAAGGACGTCACCAGCTGACGAACGAGGTGCAGTGGGTGCATCCTGCACCCGCTGCACCTAGTCTGCACCCATGGGGAAGACCGTGCAGATCCGCGACCTGCCCGACGACGTCCACCGGGAGCTGCGCGTGCGAGCCGCCCGCGCCGGTCTCTCCCTCGCCGAGTACCTCCGCCGCGAGGTCACGGCCGTGGCGCACAGGCCGAGCGTCGACGACTTCCTGGCCGAGGCGGCCCGCAGGGCCACCGTCGTGGGGCCCGGGACCGACGTCGACGCCGGCATCCGGGCCGACCGCGACCAGCGGTGACGATCGTCGTCGACGCCTCCCTGCTCGTCCGGGTCCTCGCCTTCGCCGGTGACGAGGGCGCCGCCGCGCGGGCGGCGGTGGCCGGCGAGGACTGGCACGCGCCCCACCTGATCGACCTCGAGGTGACGTCTGCGGTCCGCCGCCTCACCGCCGCCGGCGACCTGGAGGCTCCTGCCGCGGACGACGTGGTCCGCCGGCTGGCGGCAGCGCCGGTGGAGCGCTACCCGCACACCCCGCTGCTCGGGCGGGCGTGGGAGCTCCGGGCGAGCGTGACCCCCTACGACGCCAGCTACGTCGCGCTCGCCGAGGCGCTCGACTGCCGCCTGCTGACCTGTGACGGGCGCCTGGCGCGCGCCCCCGGGCCGCGGTGCCAGGTGGTCCTGGTCGCCTGAGCCGGCCGCCGGCCGAGGGTGGCCGGGCTCTGCGGGCGGCGGCAGGCTGGTGCGGTGAGCCCCACCTCCGTGCCCGACCCGTTCCCGGCGTGGTTCTTCGACCGCGACGACCCCTCGCCGGACGACCGGTTCTACGGGCCGCCGCGGCTGGTCACGCACATCGACGACGGCGCGATCGCCGCCGTGGGCCAGCTGTACGCCGACCTGCGGATCGACGGGTCGGCGCCCACGCCCACCCGGGTGCTCGACCTCATGTCGTCCTGGGTCTCGCACCTGCGGACCACCCCGGCCGAGCTGGTCGTGCTCGGGATGAACGCCGCCGAGCTGGCCGCCAACCCCCAGGCGAGCGAGCGCATCGTCCAGGACCTCAACGCCGACCCCTCGCTGCCCCTGGACGACGCCAGCGTCGACGCGGTGCTCTGCTGCGTCTCGATCGACTACCTGGTGCGCCCGGTCGAGGTGCTCGCCGAGGCGGCGCGCGTGCTGCGCCCCGGCGCGCCCGCGGTCATCACGTTCTCGAACCGCTGCTTCCCCACCAAGGCCGTGCACGGGTGGCTCGCCGCCGACGACGACGGGCGCTGCGCGATCGTCGTCGAGTACCTGCGCCGCACCGGCTCGTACGCCGAGCCGGAGGTGTGGCTGCGCACCCCACCGGGTCCTGGTCGCGGCGGGCGCTACCGCGGCGACCCGCTGTACGCCGTCGTCGCCCGCCGCCCCGCCTGAGCCGCCCCATCCGAGCCGCCCGGTCCGTTCCGCCCGGTCAGACTGGGGCCGTGGCTGCGCGGGCTGGGGCGACGACGCCGCACGTCGCCCCGCGGTCGACGCCCACGGTGCTGCACCTCGACCTCGACGCCTTCTTCGCCGCCGTCGAGCAGCGCGACAAGCCGTCGCTGCGCGGCAAGCCGGTGGTGGTCGGCGGCACCGGGTGGCGCGGGGTGGTCGCCACCGCGTCCTACGAGGCGCGGGTGTTCGGCGTCGGCTCGGCCATGCCGACGTCGATGGCGCGTCGCCGCGCCCCTCACGCGGCCTACCTCGCCCCGCGGTTCGCGGCCTACCAGCGGGCCTCCGCCGAGGTCATGGCGCTGGTCGCGGAGCTGGCGGGGGTCGCGGCGCTGGTCGAGCCGCTCTCGCTCGACGAGGCCTACGTCGACCTCGCGCCCGGGCACCCCGACCTCGACCCCGACGGCGCCCGCGCGCTGGCCGCGGCCTTCCGCGCCCGGGTCGCCGCGCAGACCGGGCTGACGGTCTCGGTGGGCCTGGGCACCAGCAAGCTCGTGGCCAAGATCGCCTCCGACCTCGACAAGCCCGACGGCCTGCGCGTGGTCGCCCCGGGCGAGGAGGCCGCCGTGCTCGCGCCGCTGCCCGTGCGCCGCCTGCCCGGCGTCGGCCCGGTCACCGAGGAGCGGCTGGTGCGCCACGGCTGGGCGACGATCGGGGCGCTGGCCCGCGCGGAGCCCGGTGAGGTGGTGCAGCTGGTCGGCCAGGCCCACGGGACCGCGCTGCACGCCAACGCCCGCGGCCTCGACGCCCGCCCGGTGGTGGCCGAGCGGGAGTCGAAGTCGGTCTCCGCGGAGGAGACGTTCTCGACCGACGTCACCGACCGGGCCCTGCTGGCCGCCCAGGTGCGCCGCCTGGCCGAGCGGGTCGCCGAGCGGCTGCGCCGCGACGGGCTCTCCGGGCGCACGGTCACCCTGAAGGTGCGCCGCTACGACTTCACCACCCTCGGCCGCTCGAGCACGACCGCGCACCCGGTGGACGGCGCGAAGGAGGTCGCGGCGGCGGCGTCCGCCCTGCTGGCCGGCATCGACGTCGCCGACGGGGTGCGGCTGCTCGGCGTCGGGGTCTCGGGCCTGACCGAGTACGCGCAGCAGGACCTGCTCGCCGCGCTCCTGGCCGAGGACGAGCCCGCCGCGGAGCCGGACGCGGCGGACGAGGACCCGGCCCCGGCCCTCGCGGCGCCGCCGGAGGCCCCCGGCCGCAGCTGGCGGCCCGGACAGGACGTCGTCCACGCCGACCTCGGCCCCGGGTGGGTGCAGGGCTCCGGCGTCGGGCGCGTCACGGTGCGCTTCGAGGGCCCGCACACCGCCGTCGGGCCGGTGCGCTCGTACGCCGTCGACGACCCCGCGCTCGCCCCGGCCGACCCGCCGCCGTGGACGGGACCCGCCGAGGAGGGCGGGGGCGGTTGACGGCCTCCTGGTCGGGCGGCGCGCCGGCCCGGCGGACCGGCGCCCCTGAGGGGCCGGCGCCCGGGCCGGTCCTGACGCGCCGGGCTCAGCCCGCCGGGCAGAGCGCGGCGAGGTCGCCGTAGTAGACGAGCGCGATGTTCGCGCCGGAGCACACCACCGACGTCCGCGCCGCCGCCACCGCGGCCGCCGCCGGGTCCTCGGCGCGCGTGCCGGCCACCCGCTCGACGCTCGCCGACAGCAGCGACTCCACCAGCGTCGGCCCGACCACGCGGTCCACGCGGGTCTCGTCCGGCTCCAGGCCGGCGACCTCCGCGGCCCGGCGGTAGGCCTCCTCCTGGCCGAGCACCGCGTCGACGAGGCCCTTCTCGACCGCCGTCTGGCCGTCGTAGAGGAAGGCGCCCAGCTCGTCGACGATGCGCTGCTCCTCCAGGCCCCGGCCCGCCGCGACGGCGGCGACGAACGCCTCGTACTCGCGGGCCAGGCCCCCGAGCCACACGTCGCGCTCCTCCTGGGTGAGGTCGCGGTAGGGGTTGCCGAAGTCCTTGCCCCGCCCCTGGGTCAGGTACTCCGAGGTGATGCCCCCCTCGGTCTCCACGCCCGGCGCCAGCAGCGAGCCCGGGATGCCGGTGACGTCGCGGTACCGCTCGAACGGCCCGGAGATCACGCCGATGCTCCCGACCAGGGAGCCGTGGTCGGCGATGATCTCGTCGGCCCCGGCCATGGCGTACATGCCGCCGGAGGCCGACAGGCCGCGCACGAACGCCACGACGGGCTGGTCGGTGCGCTCCTGGTAGCGGGCGACGGCGTCGGCGATGGCCCGCGAGCCGTAGATCGTGCCGCCGGGGGTGTTCATCTCCAGGAGCAGGCCGGCGGAGTCCTCGGCGTCCAGGTCGTCGATGAGGTCGGCGATCTCGTAGCCGTAGGCCGCGCCGCCGAGCGGGACGCCGTCGCTGGAGCTGCCCATGATCGCGCCCTGCACCGGGACGGCGAGCAGCGTCGAGCCGGCACCGGCGTCCTCGGCGCCCCAGACGGTCTCGGTCAGCGGCCCCTCGGACGACGTGGCCCCGGCGCTGCCGACCCCGATCGCCACGACCAGCACCAGCGCCAGCGTGGTCAGCACGCTGATCGCCGTGAGGACCACCCCGACGCCGAGGCTGGCGCCGAGGCCCTGGCCGAAGCCGCGGGCGAAGCCGCCCCGCTCCCGCTGGGCGGGCGCGGGGGCCTGCCCGGGCGGCTGCGCGGGCGCCTGCGCGGGGGTCTGGGGGTCGATGGAGCTCATGGCCGTCCTCCTGGTGCCGGGTCTGCGACCACTGTCTCACCGGCGCACGCGGTCTCGGGCCCGCGCCACCCGCGGGGTGCACGGTGCGCGTCGGCACGCACCTGGACGGGTGCACCGCGGGCGCGGCGCACCACCGCCGGCCCGGCGTGGGGCATGATGGACCCTGCGCGGCAGCGTCCGGCGGATCCGCCGGCTGTCGACCACCACGATCGCGCCCCCCGCGTCGCGCCGGCCTCGAAGCGCCCTTGCGGGCTCGTGACGTGCACCGGCCGGCCGGCGAACAGCTCGCTCTGCTGCGTGGCCAGGCGGAACAGGGTGTGCCCCTCAGGCACCGGTGCGCACGTCCTCGTAGCGCTGCAGGGCGACCAGGCGCTCGGCGGCGTGGTCGACGACCGGCTGCGGGTAGCCCTCCGGGACGCCGTCCGGGCTGGTCCACGGCTCGTGCACGTGCTTCGCCGGCAGGCCGCGCAGCTCGGGCACCCACCGGCGGACGTACTCGCCGTCGGGGTCGAACTTCTTGCCCTGGGTGATCGGGTTGAAGACCCGGTAGTACGGCGAGGGGTCGGTGCCGGTGCCGGCGACCCACTGCCAGCCGTGGTTGTTGCTGGCCAGGTCGCCGTCGACGAGGTGCTGCAGGAAGTGGCGCGCCCCGCGGCGCCAGTCGATGTGCAGGTCCTTGACCAGGAACGAGGCCACGATCATGCGCACGCGGTTGTGCACGTAGGCCTCGCCCTGCAGCTGGCGCATGCCGGCGTCCACGATCGGGAAGCCGGTGCGCCCCTGCGCCCAGGCCGCGAAGTGCTCGTCGGCCTCGGGGCCGGTGTCGTAGCGCATCGCGCCCATGGCCGGGTTGAGGTGGTCGCGGGCCGACTCCGGCCGGTGCCACAGCACGTCGGCGTAGAAGTCGCGCCAGGCCAGCTCGGTCTCGTAGCGCTCGACGGCCTCGCGTGCGGACTCCCGCACCTCCCGTCCGGCCAGGTCGGCGAGCAGCGTGCGCGGGTGCAGGCACCCGTACTTGAGGTACGCCGAGAGCCGGCTGGTGCCGTCGGTGCCCGGCAGGTTGCGGGTGTCCTCGTAGCCGAGCAGCCGCTCGTCGCGGAACCGCCGCCAGGCCTCGGCGGCGGCGGCCTCACCGGCCGGGGGGAGGCGGGCGTCGGGCTG
>CADCUY010000286.1 GCA_902806005.1 uncultured Quadrisphaera sp.
GGCGCTGACCCGCTCGGCGAGGGCGGTGTCGCGCGCGGTGACCCGGTTCCCGGCGGCGTGGGTCGTCGTCCGGACGAAGACGTGCCGGTAGCGCCAGTCCACGTCGGGGTGGTGGTCGGCCTCCTCGGCGGCGGCGCCGACGGCGGCCACCAGGGCCAGCGCGTCGGCGGCGCTCGCGGCGACGTAGGCGGTGGTGAGCGAGCGCAGCTGCAGGCGCCAGTCGGGCAGCGCGGCCAGGGCGGCGCGCAGCTCGCCCGGGGTGAGGGGTGCCAGGGTCATGGCCCCGCAGTGTGGCAGCGGCGACGGGCCCGCCGCACGCCTCACCAGCATGCTGCGCCAGCGTCCGACACGCCGACGACACGCCGACCCCCCGAGGTCGTCGGGGCGCTGCCCCAGGATCCTGGTGCCGGCGTCCGTCCGGCGGGCGGTGCGCCCCCCGTGCTCGAGGTGGCAGGGTCGGGCGGTGGACGACGGCGGCAGCCCCAGCGACGGCCTGGCGCCGCAGACCCCGGTGCTCCTGGTCGACGGCTCGTGGCGCCCGGCCGGCGACCTGGCCGTGGGCGACCGCGTCGTCGGCACCCGGGAGTCGCTCGCGGGCGACGGCTACCGGCACTGGGTCGGCACCGAGGTGCTCGCCCGCGCGGCGGTCGCGGGCCGCGCCCACGCCACGAGCCTCGTCGACGGCACGCGGCTGGTCTCGGGCGGCGACCAGGGCGTGCTGACGGCCCGCGGCTGGGTGCCCGTCGCCGGCACGGACGCGCTGCTGACCGGCGACATGCTCCTCGGCCCCGGGCGCGGCGCGGACCGCGCGCCGTCGGCGGGATCGCCGGTGATCCGCGAGGCGGCCGCCGACGTCGTGGTCGTCGACGACCTGGGCGTCGAGCTGCCGCTGGTCGTCCTCACCACCGGCGCCGGGGACCTCGTCGCCGACGGGGTCGTCTGCCGCGCCGGCCCCCGCTGACCGCGCCGGTCAGGCGCTGACGTCCTCGTGGGTGTTGACGCCGGGGACCCGGCGCACCGACCCCCACCCGAACCGCGCCCACACCACCAGCAGCGCCGCGCCGCCCAGGGAGCCCAGGGTGTCGCGGACGAGGTCGCCCACGGTGTCCTCGTTGCTCTCCGACAGCTGCGTCCCGATCCACGCGTCCGAGTGCCACTCGTAGACCTCCCACAGCCCGCCGAGCGCCGTGCCCAGCGCGGCGGTGACGACGAAGATGCCGGCGTAGTGCCGGCCGTGCGTCTCGTCGCGGGGGTCGGGGACGACGTCGAGGCGCGCCAGGGCGATGTAGACCACGGGCGCCACGAGCAGCGGCAGGGTCACGTGCACCAGGTCGTCGAAGCGCACGAACCGGTCGTAGACCCCGAAGGCCTCCCCGAAGCCCTGCAGCGCCATCGCCAGGGTGAGCGCGAGGTCGTAGACCCGCGGGAGCAGGACGAAGCGCGCCAGCACCGTGACGCCGCCGAGCAGTCCGAGCACCAGCGCGCCGCCGGTGTCGCCGGCGACCGCGAAGCCTGCGGCCCCCAGCAGGATCACCAGGCGCAGCACGTCGATGCCGTCGCGCACCACGGGGTTCCAGTCGCCCATCACCGCGGTCCGCGCGTCCACGGCGCCAGCCTGCCCGACGCGGCCGTCGGCGCAGGGCCGGCCCCCGTCAGCCGGCCCCCGTCAGGCGGGGACGACCTCCGGGAAGAACTGCCCGTGGAACCCCAGCGGCGCCACGTGGGGCAGGTGCGCGCGGGCCACCTCGGTCATCGTCGCGGCGTCCAGCACGAGCAGGAACGACGCCCGCGCCCGCGCATCGAGCACCAGCGACAGCACCACCGGATCGCCCTCGACGCCGGCCGGGGGCCCCACGGGCACCGGCTCCCCGGGCCAGCAGCCCGGCTGGGACCACGTGGTGGTCGCCCCCGTGCCGCCCGGCGCCGTGTCGACGGCGACGAGCCGGTCGGTGAAGGTGGTCGTGAGGCTGTCGGCGCTCGCCACCCCGTGGACGACCCCGGGCGCGGCCCCCGGGTCGTCCTCGTCGAGGCTGCGGGGGAACTCCAGCGGCGTCGTCGTGAGCAGCCGGTAGGTGACGGGCCCGCCGTCCAGCGGCACGCGGTAGCGGCGCAGCTCCCCGGCCACCTGCCGGGCCGTGGGCACCCCCGACCGGAGGCCCTCGAGGTCGAAGCCCGCGAAGGCGCGGGCACCGTCCATGACCGGCAGGTCGACCACCACGGCACCGTCGGCCTCGTGCGCCCCGGCGTGGTGGTAGCAGAAGGTCGCGGGCGCCGTCGTCCGCACCACCACCGCGCCGGTGGCCCGCTCGACGACGGTGAACCTCGTCCCGCGCTCGGGCCGCCACCGGGTGGCGTCGGGGAACGGGCGCCCGGCCGCGAGGGCCAGCACGGACGTGACCAGCGGGTACTCGACGAGGACGGCGTAGCGGGGGGTCAGCGAGAAGCTGTGCATGTACGACGGCTTGTCGGTGGTCACGGCGGCCACCGGACGCCGCTCCAGGGAGCCGTCGGGCAGCTCGTAGAGGTGGTAGGTGCTCCGCGGGCCGAACTCGACGGTGTAGTTGACCAGGGAGCCCCGGGTGCGGTCCAGGTGCGGGTGGGCGGTCGTGGTCAGGCCCGGCAGGTCGTCGGCGAAGACCACCGGGGGCAGGGTCTCGAGGGTGACGGGGTCGAAGGCGACCGCCTCGGGGGTCTCGGTGACCGCGACGTGCCGCCCGCCCAGGCGCACCACGTTGACGCTGGCGTTGTCGCCGAACACCGGCGGCTTCCCCAGGGCCCGCACCCGCTCGACCACGCTGCGCCGCGGGCCCACGCCGAACTCCGGGTAGCCCCAGGCGCCGGTGGCCACCGCGTGCTCGTGGGCGCGGCTGCGCAGGTAGGCGTTGGCGTAGTGCACCCGCCCGTCGCGCACCGCGAAGCGCTGGAGCATGGCGAGCCCGTCGAACCAGTGCCGGGCCGCCTGGCCGCGACCGCCCGGCAGCGCCGTCCACCGGCCGGGCCCGTTGCGCACCAGGGTGCCGGCCAGCCACGGCGGCAGCGCGCCGATGACCTCCAGCTCGAGGTCGTCGACCTCGGCGTCCAGCGGCTCGAGGCCGACCGCGTACCCGTCGTCCGGCGCTGCCACCGTCCACCCACCCCCTGTGATGTCGAACCCGGTCCCAGCATGCCCCGTACCCCCTGGCGCCGCGCGGGCCGCTGTGCCACGGTGGCCGACTACCCGGGCGGGCGAGCACGGCACGGTGCCCCCGCGGCCCGGCGAGCCGAACGAGGGGGTCCGGCGTGGCCGAGGTCGTGGTCGTGGGCGTCGACGGCAGCGAGCCGGGGGTGCGCGCCGTCCGGTTCGCCGCGAGCCACCTCTCCGGGGAGGGCGGGCGCGTGGTGCTGGTGCACGTCGTGCCGTGGTCGCCGTACGCGATCACCACCGCCGAGGACAACGAGGAGCGCCCAGCGCGCCGCCGCCAGGAGGTGGAGGCGGGCGAGGCGCTGCTGGCCCCGCTGCTCGACGAGGTGCGGGCGGCCGGGGTCGGCGCTGAGGGCGTCGTCCGGCACGGCCACCCCGCCGAGGTGATCGTCTCGGTCGCCCGCGACCACGGCGCCGCGCACGTGGTCGTCGGCCGGGTCGGCCAGAGCCGCGTGCGCACCCTGCTCTTCGGCTCGACCCCGAGCCACCTGGTCCAGATCAGCCCGACTCCCGTGACGGTGGTGCCGTGATGTCGTCCGCAGCAGTCCTCGCCCAGGGCATCGACGAGCGGGTCAACGAGGCCTTCACGCCCGTCTCCGACAGAGTGCAGGAGGTCATCTTCTTCGCCGTGCCCGTCGGCGGCACCGACCTGCCGCTGATCGTGCTGTGGCTGATCACCGCCGGGGTGTTCTTCACGATCTACCTCAAGGGCTTCCAGTTCACGGCCTGGCGCCAGGCCCTGCAGCTGGTGCGCGGCCGCTTCAACGACCCGCGCGACGCGGGCGAGGTGACGCACTTCCAGGCCCTGGCCACCGCCGTCTCGGGCACCGTCGGGCTGGGCAACATCGCGGGGGTCGCCGTCGCGATCACCCTCGGCGGGCCCGGCGCGACGCTGTGGATGATCGTCGCCGGCCTCCTCGGCATGTGCACCAAGGGCGTCGAGTGCACCCTCGGGGTCAAGCACCGGCGCGAGTTCCCCGACGGCCACGTCTCCGGCGGCCCGATGTACTACCTCTCCCGCGGCCTCGCGGAGCAGGGCCGCGGGGGCCTGGGCAAGGTGCTCGCCGTCCTGTTCTGCCTGTTCACCGTGGGCGGGGCGCTGGGCGGCGGGAACATGTTCCAGTCCAACCAGGCCTACACCCAGCTGCGCAACGTCACCGGCGGCGCGGACAGCCCCCTCGAGGGCTTCGGCTGGCTCTTCGGCCTCGGCATGGCGGTGCTGGTGGGCGTCGTCATCATCGGCGGCATCCGCAACATCGCCCGGGTCACCGACAAGCTCGTGCCCTTCATGGCCGTCCTCTACATCACCGCGTGCCTGGTGGTCATCATCGCCAACGCCGGCGCGGTGCCCGCCGCCCTCGGCGCCATCCTCACCGGGGCCTTCACCGCCCAGGCCGGGGTCGGCGGCCTGGTCGGCGCGCTCATCGTCGGCTTCCAGCGCGCCGCCTTCTCCAACGAGGCCGGCGTCGGCTCCGCGGCCATCGCCCACTCGGCGGTGAAGACCAAGCACCCGGCCAGCGAGGGGCACGTGGCCACCCTGGAGCCGTTCATCGACACCGTGGTGATCTGCACGATGACCGCGCTGACCATCGTCATCACCGGCGTCTACGACACCGAGGACGCCTCCGACGGCGTCGCGCTCACCTCCGACGCCTTCGCGACCGTGCTGCCGTGGTTCCCGCTGGTGCTCGCGCTCGCGGTCTTCCTCTTCGCCTACTCCACGATGCTGGCCTGGAGCTACTACGGCCTCAAGGCCGTGACGTACCTGCTGGGGGAGTCCATGCTGGTCGACCGCGGCTACAAGCTGGTCTTCTGCCTCTTCGTCGTCATCGGCGCCTCGGCCTCCCTCGACCCCATCATCGGCTTCTCCGACTCGATGATCTTCGCGATGTCGCTGCCGAACATCATCGGGCTCTACCTCATGGCCCGCGTGGTCAAGGGCGAGATCGGCGGCTACCACCGCGCGCTGGCCAGCGGCGAGATCGCGCCCGTGGAGCAGCGGGTCTGATGCCCAGCCGCGTCGCCATCGATGCCGTCGACGCCGAGCGCCTCGCGGGGTCCTGGTGCGGGGTGCTCGAGCCGAGGACGGTCGAGGACCGGATCCACCTCCACCTGCGCGCCGACGGCACCACGACGCAGGAGGAGCTCGAGCGGCTGCTCGCCCTGGGCGCCCGGCGGGTCGACGTCGGGCCGCCGCCGGACGCGACCTGGACGGTGCTCGCCGACCCGGAGGGCGACGAGTCCTGCCTGCTCTCGCGCAGGGTGCAGGAGGTCTAGGGGCGGTCCGCCCGCCGTCGGGCCTGCACGTAGGCGGTGCGCAGGTGCCGCTCGCGCTCGGCGCGCAGCGGCTCGGGCACGGCGAAGACCTGCGCGCTCGGGTGCCAGGTGGCGATCACCGCCAGGTCGCGGCCGGTGACGGCGCCGGGGTGCGCGCGCAGCAGCCGGGCCCAGGAGTCCTCCGCGTCGCGCCCGTGCAGCACCACCGCGCGCAGCCGGGGCAGCAGCGCGAGCAGGCGGCGCAGCGGCTCGACGCCCTCCTGCCGCATCGCCGCGGTCAGGGAGCCGCGACGGGTCTCGTGCACCGACCACGGGAAGGCGTTCCACAGCAGCACCGCCCCCTGGGGCAGGCCGGCCGCCTCCAGCGCGGCGGCCAGCCGCGCGGACGACGGGGCCGCGTTCTCGACCGAGACGAAGCCGCTGCCCCGCGGGCCGCCCCCCGCCGGGCCGGGGTTCGACAGCAGCGCCAGCACCCGGGCGTCGACCCCGCCGTGGTGGGCGGGCGCCAGCGGCACCGGGCCGCGGCCCTCGCGCAGCCGGCTGTTCAGCTCGTCGACCAGCGCGGTGACCGGCGCGACGTGCGGGTCGTCGCGCCGGCGGTGCATCTCGGCCCGGAAGGCCGGGTCCGCCATCCGGGCCACGCTCGACGGTACGACGCGGCCCGTCGGGCCGGGCTAGCGTCGGGGCGGTGCAGACCCTGGCGCAGGCGCTGGACGCCGGCCCGGTCGTCCTCGACGGCGGCCTGGCCACCCTGCTCGAGGCCCGCGGCCACGACCTGTCGTCCTCGCTGTGGTCGGCGCGCCTGCTGCTCGACGACCCGGCTGCCGTGCGCGGGGCCCACGCCGCCTACCTGGCCGCCGGGGCCCGGGTGGTCACCACCGCGTCGTACCAGGTCTCCGCGACCGGCTTCGCCGCTGCGGGCCTCGACGCGGACGCCGCCGCGACCGCCCTGCGGCGCAGCGTCGCCGTGGCCCGCGAGGCGGTGGAGGCGGCGGGGGAGGGCGGCCCCCGGTGGGTGGCGGCCTCCGTCGGGCCCTACGGCGCGGCGCTGGCCGACGGGTCGGAGTACCGCGGCGACGACGGGCTCAGCGTCGCGCAGCTGCGCCGCTGGCACCGCCCCCGGCTGCAGCAGCTCGCCGCCGCGGGCCCCGACGTCCTCGCCCTGGAGACCGTGCCGTCCCTGGCGGAGGCCGAGGCCCTGCTCGCCGAGGTCGCCGGCACCGGCGTCCCGGCGTGGCTCTCGCTCACCGCGGCCGGTGGCCGCACCCGCGCGGGGGAGCCGGTCGAGGAGGCCTTCGCCATGGCCCGGGACGTGCCGGAGGTCGTGGCGGTCGGCGTCAACTGCTGCGACCCCGCCGAGGTGGGCGGCCTCGCGAGGCTCGCCGCGGCGTCCGGCGGGCGGCCCGTCGTCGCCTACCCCAACAGCGGCGAGGGCTGGGACGCCGCCGCCCGCGGCTGGACCGGCGCACCGGTGCCGCTGCCGGTCGCCGCGTGGGTGGCCGCCGGCGCGCGCCTGGTCGGCGGCTGCTGCCGCGTCGGGCCGCAGCAGGTGCGGCAGGTGGCCGCCGCGCTCGCCCCCTAGGGTCGTGGCCCGTGGAGCACAGGACCCTCGGGCGCACCGGCCGCCCCGTCAGCGTCATGGGACTCGGCTGCTGGCAGTTCGGGGGTGACTGGGGCGAGGTCAGCGACGACGACGCCCTCGCCACCCTGCGCGCGGCCCTGGACGCGGGGGTCACCCTGCTCGACACCGCCGACGTGTACGGCGACGGCCGCAGCGAGCAGCTGATCGCCCGGTTCCTGCGCGACCTGCCCGAGGTCGACCGGCCGTTCGTGGCCACCAAGGCCGGCCGCCGCGCCGACCCGCACGAGCCGGCGCAGTACACCGCGGAGAACCTGCGCGCCTGGGTCGACCGGAGCCGGGCGAACCTCGGCGTCGAGCGGCTGGACCTCGTGCAGCTGCACTGCCCGCCCACCCCGCTCTACGACGACGACGCCGTCTTCGACGCGCTCGACGCCCTGGTCGCCGACGGGGCGGTCGCCGCCTACGGGGTCTCGGTCGAGACCGTCGAGGAGGCCCTGACCGCCGTCGCCCGGCCCGGGGTCGCCAGCGTGCAGATCATCCTCAACGCGTTCCGCCGCAAGCCCCTGGAGCGGGTGCTGCCGGCCGCGGCGGCCGCCGGGGTGGGGATCCTGGCGCGCGTGCCCCTGGCCAGCGGCCTGCTGACCGGGAAGTACGACGAGAGCACCGTCTTCGGGGCCGACGACCACCGCACCTACAACCGCGCGGGGGAGGCCTTCGACGTGGGGGAGACCTTCGCCGGGGTGCCCTTCGAGGTCGGGGTGGACGCCGCCCGGCACGTGGCCGGGCTGGCCCGCGACCTGGGCGTGCCGACGTCCGCGCTGGCGCTGCGGTGGATCCTGGACCAGCCCGGGGTCACCACCGCCATCCCCGGGGCGCGCGACCCCGAGCAGGCGCGCGCCAACGCCGCCGCCGACGACGTGCCGCCCCTGGACGAGCCGACCCTCGCCGCGCTCGAGGCGCTCTACGACGACCGGGTCCGCGCCCACGTGCACGACCGCTGGTGACCCCGGCGCGGTCGGTGCCGCTGACTACGCTCCCCTGACCGACCCGCCACCCGAGAGGACTCCCGTGCTCCGCACCCACGAGGCCGGCGCCCTGCGCGCCGACCACGCCGGCACCACCACGACCCTGGCCGGCTGGGTGGCCCGCCGGCGCGACCACGGCGGCGTGGCCTTCCTCGACCTGCGCGACGCCTCCGGGGTGGTGCAGGTGGTGGTGCGCGACGAGGTGCTCGCCGCCGGCGGCCACGACCTGCGCGACGAGTACTGCCTGACCGTCACCGGCGAGGTGCGCCGCCGCCCGGTGGGCAACGAGAACCCCGCCCTGCCCACGGGCGAGGTGGAGGTCGACGCGACGTCGCTGCAGGTGCTCACCCCGTCGGCGCCGCTGCCGTTCCCGATCGAGGCCCCCGGCGAGGCCGTGACCTCCCCCGGCGAGGAGGTGCGGCTGCGCCACCGCTACCTCGACCTGCGCCGCCCGGGCCCCGCGGCGGCGCTGCGGCTGCGCAGCGCCGCGAACCGGGCCGCCCGCGAGGTGCTCGACCGGCACGCCTTCGTGGAGGTCGAGACCCCCACCCTGACCCGCTCGACCCCGGAGGGCGCGCGCGACTTCCTCGTGCCGGCGCGCCTGGCCCCGGGCTCCTGGTACGCGCTGCCGCAGAGCCCGCAGCTGTTCAAGCAGCTGCTCATGGTCGCCGGGCTCGAGCGGTACTACCAGATCGCCCGCTGCTACCGCGACGAGGACTTCCGCGCCGACCGGCAGCCGGAGTTCACCCAGCTCGACGTCGAGATGAGCTTCGTCGACCAGGACGACGTCATCGCCCTCGCCGAGGAGGTCCTCGTCGCGCTGTGGGCGCTGATCGGCCACGAGATCGCCACCCCGGTCCCGCGGATCACCTACGCCGACGCCATGGCCCGCTACGGCTCCGACAAGCCCGACCTGCGCTTCGACGTCCCCCTGGTCGAGCTGACGGGCTACTTCGCCGACACCCCGTTCCGGGTCTTCCAGGCCCCCTACGTGGGCGCGGTGGTGATGCCCGGCGGCGCGAGCCAGCCCCGCCGCGAGCTGGACAAGTGGCAGGAGTGGGCCAAGCAGCGCGGCGCCCGGGGCCTGGCGTACGTGCTGGTCGGGCAGGACGGCGAGCTCACCGGCCCGGTGGCCAAGAACCTCTCCGAGGCCGAGCGGGCGGGCCTGGCGCAGGCCGCCGGCGCGCTGCCCGGCGACTGCGTGTTCTTCGCCGCCGGCGCGCGGCGCAGCTCCCAGGCGCTGCTCGGCGCGGCCCGCCTGGAGATCGGGCGCCGGGTCGGGCTCATCGACGAGAGCGCCTGGAGCTTCGTCTGGGTGGTCGACGCCCCCCTGTTCGAGCCCGCCGACGAGGCCACCGCCAGCGGCGACGTCGCCGTCGGCTCGGGCGCCTGGACGGCGGTGCACCACGCGTTCACCTCGCCCAAGCCGGAGTCGATGGACACCTTCGACACCGACCCCGGATCGGCGCTGGCCTACGCCTACGACATCGTCTGCAACGGCAACGAGATCGGCGGCGGCTCGATCCGCATCCACTCCCGCGAGGTGCAGGAGCGGGTCTTCGCCGTGATGGGCCTGCCCCCGGAGCAGGCGCGCGAGAAGTTCGGGTTCCTGCTCGACGCCTTCGGCTACGGGGCCCCGCCCCACGGCGGCATCGCCCTCGGCTGGGACCGGGTGGTCATGCTCCTGGCCGGCGAGACCAGCATCCGCGAGGTCATCGCCTTCCCGAAGTCCGGGGGCGGCTACGACCCGCTCACCGCGGCGCCCGCACCGATCACCCCCGCCCAGCGGCGCGAGGCCGGCGTCGACGCGGTGGCGACGCCGCAGCCGGGCCAGCCCCCCACCGCGGCGCCGGAAGAGGTGCCGACCAGCGCCTCCTGAGACCTCGGCCACTCCGAGGCCGATCTCCACGAGGACGACACCGTCGTCCTCGTGGAGATCGGGCAGCCGCGGCGATCACGCCGTTCGTGCGGACCGCGGCGCTCGGCCCGGCCGAGCCGGTGCGCTCGGCGCGAGCCGCACCCGCGGAGCACCGGGCCGGTCCGTCCGTTCCCGTCCGGTTCGCCCGGATCTCACCTAGCGTGATCGGTGCGTCACCCTCCATGTCGCCGATCCCTGGAAGAGGCCCCCCGTGAGGCGTCCAGCCCTCCTCGTCCCCCTCGCCGCCCTCGCCCTGGTCGTCACCGGGCTCAGCCCCGCCGCCGCTGCGCCCCGCGGGCCGGGCGACCGCCCGGCCACGCCGGTCACCGCCGCGCCCGAGAACCCCGTGCGCGGCAGCTACATCGTCACCCTCGACCCCGGCACCGAGCCCCGCGGACTGGCCCGCGCCCTGTCGGTCTCGCCGCGCTACGTCTACAGCGCGGCGCTCGACGGCTTCGCCGCCGAGCTCACCCCCGGGCAGCTGCAGGCCCTCCAGCGCCGGCCCGAGGTGATCGCCATCGAGGAGGACCAGGTCGTCACGGAGGTGGCCGAGCCGCCGACCGCGCAGGCCACGCAGGCCGTCGCCGCCGGCAGCGGGCTCTACGGCCTGGACCGGATCGACCAGCCCGCCCTGCCGCTGTCCGGCGGCTACACCTACACCGCGACGGGCACGGGGGTGACGGCCTACGTCGTCGACACCGGCATCGCCACCGCCCACCCCGACTTCGGCGGCCGGGCGGCCAACGTCTACGACGCCCTGGGCGGGAACGGCCAGGACTGCGACGGGCACGGCACGCACGTCGCCGGCACCATCGGCGGCGCCACCCACGGCGTGGCCAAGGCCGTGCAGCTGCGCGGGCTGCGGGTGCTCGGCTGCGACGGCTCGGGCACCACCTCCGGCATCATCGCCGCGGTCGACTGGCTGCGGGCCAACGCGAGCAGGCCTGCGGTGGCCAACCTGTCCCTCGGCGGCGGGCTCTCGTCGGCGCTGAACACCGCCGTGACGAACCTGGCCTCCTCGGGCGTCGGCGTGGCGGTCGCGGCCGGCAACAGCTCCCGCGACGCGTGCCGCACCTCGCCCGCCTCGGCGGCCGGCGTGCTCACCGTGGCCGCCTCGGACCGCACCGACACGCGGGCGTCGTTCTCGAACCACGGCAGCTGCGTGGAGCTGTACGCCCCCGGCGTGGCGATCACCTCCACCTGGCTGGGCGGGACCACGAGCACCATCAGCGGCACCTCGATGGCCTCCCCGCACGTGGCGGGCGTGATGGCGCTGGCCAAGACGACCGGCGACCGGTCGACGTCCAGCCTCAACGCGCTCGTGGTCGACCGCGCCAGCGCGGGCGTGGTGCGGTCCAACCCGCGCGACACCCCGAACCGGCTGCTCGCCACCGGCGGGCTCTGACCCCTCAGGCGCGGTGGGCGGCCGGGGGCACCAGCCGGTCGGCCACCGCGCCGGTGGCCAGGGCGTAGACCAGCTTGTGGGCGACGTCGACGACCAGCTCCGAGCGCGGCCAGGTCCACGGCGGAGCCCCGACGCCGGTCGCGTTCTCCAGGGTCTGGTCGACGGTCAGCCGCAGGCCCGCGTAGGCCAGCGAGGCGCTGGGCCCGCGCCACCCGGCGTGCGCCATCAGCCCGCGGACGGCGCCCAGCACCGCGCCCTGCCCGTAGTGCATGACGTGGTTGAGCACGAGGTCGTCGCGGGGGTCCTTCCGCCCGAGCAGGCGCTGGAGGGTGCGGGCGGGGACGTAGGAGTCGGGCCGCTTGGTGACGGCCTGCTCCAGCTGCTCGCCGGCGGTCATCACGGCGACGCCCGCGGCGCCGGCGAGCACCCCCAGCAGCGCCGCGCGCCCGGGGCTGCGGTCGCTCGCTGCGGTGCGGGAGGAGGCCGTCGTCATGGCTGGCCCCTACCCCGCGGACGCGCGCCGACGCGGGGCCGGTCGGTCCGGCTGCTCCTGCGGGCACCAGAACGTCGTCCGGCCGCCCACGGTGGCCCGGGCCAGCTCGGCGCCGCAGCGCGGGCAGCGCCCGCCGCGCCGCCGGTGCTCGATGAGCTCGCCGGTGTGGACGCCACCGCGCTCGATGGCGCTGCGGGTGGCGGCGCGCAGCACCCGGCGCAGGTGGTCGAGCTCCTCGACCGACAGCCCGCCCGCGGGCCGCCGGGGGGAGTACCCGGCCTGCCACAGGGTCTGGTCGGCCAGCAGGTTCCCCACCCCGGCGATGGCGGTCTGGTCGAGCAGCCGCGCCTTCAGCGGCGCCGTGCCCCGGCCCACGCGGGCGCGGAACTCCTCGCGCGTCGCCTCCGCGGCGTCCGGCCCCAACCGGTCGAGGTCGGGGTCGAGGACGGCGCGGCCGAGGCGCCGCGGGTCGCGCAGGGCCAGCCGGCCGCCGCCCTCGAAGGTGAGCGCGAAGCGGTCCCAGACGCCGGGCGCGGGCGGCTCGTCGACGGTGATCCGCCCCGCCATGCCCAGGTGCAGGCCGAGCACCGGGCCCTGCTCGGCGCCGCCGCCGGTCTCCACCCACATCGACTTCCCGCGCCGGTGCGCCGCGGTCAGCTGCCGGCCCACCAGCGCGCTCGCGATCTCCCCGGCGCGGTGCGGGCGGCAGACGAAGCCGTCGGCGTCGTCCACGGCCGTGATCGTGCGCCCGAGCGCCCGCTCCACCACCTGGCGGGCGCGCTCGACCTCCGGCAGCTCCGGCACGCGCGCTCAGGCGCCGCGGCGCGCGCGCAGGTAGTCGCTGACCACGTACTCGCCGAGCCGGTCGGGGCTGGGGGCCATCACCCGGCCCCCGTTGCGCCGGGCGACGGCGTCGACGAAGCGGCGCAGGCCCGGGTCCTCGCCGAGCACGAACGTGGTGATCGGCGTGCGGGTGCGGGTCATCGCGTCGACCTCGGTCAGCGTCAGCCGCAGGGTGGTCGGCGTCGTCGGCCAGTCGAAGAACGCGTCGCCGTCGGGCTCCAGGTGCGCCGTGGGCTCCCCGTCGGTGACCACCAGCACCACCGGCTGCGACGTCGGGTGCCGGGCCACGTGCCGGCGGGCCAGGGCCAGGGCGTGCTGGAGGTTCGTGCCCTGCACGTGGCCGGGCTCGACGGCGGCGAGCTCGGCGCTGGTCATCTCGGCCGCGGTGCGCCCGAAGCCGATCACCTGCAGGGCGTCCTGCGGGTAGCGGGTGGCGATCAGGTGCGCCAGGGCCAGCGCCGTCTGCTTCATCGACGCCCACCGGCCCTCGGCGTACATCGACCACGACAGGTCCACGCACAGGGCCACCGCCGCCGAGGCGCGGCGCTCGGTCTCGACCACGGCGAAGTCCTCGGGCAGCAGCCGCAGCCGGCCGCCGCGCTGCCCCGCGGCGGCGGTGCGCTGGACGCCGCGGCGCACGGTCGCGACGGCGTCCACGGGCTGCTCGTCGCCGAAGGACCACTCCCGCCAGGTGCCGGTGGCCTCCCCGGCGCTGCCGGCGGAGCGGTCGTCGTGACCGCCGCGGCCGGTGCCGCGCAGGTCGGCGAACACCTTGGCCAGGGCGCTCTGGCCCAGCTGCCGCAGGGCCTTGGGGCTCAGGGTCAGCCCGTCGGTGCCCTGGCCGAGCCACCCCTGCTCGCGCAGCTCGCGCTCGAGCCGCTTGAGGGCCTCCACCTGCGCCGCGGCGCCCGCCCCGAGCTGGCGCTCGACGGCCTCGACGTCGACGTCGTCCAGGGTCGAGACCGGGTCGCCCATCGCCAGGGAGTCCTCCAGGGCGTCGAGGTCGCTCATCTCGCCCAGCGCGGCGGCGCCCTGGTCGAAGCTCATCGGCTCCCCGCCGCTGAACCGCTCGCCGCGCCCGCCGAACGCGCCGGGGCGCAGGTCCTGCAGGTGCTGCCCGAGCGCGGAGACCTCGGCGGCGAGGTCGGCGTCGCCGAGGGCCTGCGCCATCAGCGACGCCAGCTCGCGGCGCTCCTCCTTGGTCAGCGAGCGCATCAGCCGCCCCATCGCCGCGGCCCGCTGGGCCAGGGCGTCGACCAGCTCGTCGACGTCCTCGGGCTGCTCCGGGAAGGCGTCGCCGTGCTTCGCCATGAACTCCGCGAAGTCCTCGGGGGTGTCCTCGCCCTTCGCGTGCTTGCCCAGCAGGGCGTTGAGGTCGGCGAGCAGGTCCTTCAGGCCCGCCGCACCCTGACCGCCGCCGTCCTGGCCCTCGCCGCCCTCCTGGCCCTCGCCGCCCTGCTGCCCCGGCAGGGCGCCGGCGCCCAGCTGCGCGCGCAGCGCCTGGGTGCGCAGGTCCTCCAGCAGCTGCTCGTAGGTGGCCTTCGCGCTGGGGGAGACCCAGTCGTAGGAGGCCAGCTCGCGCACCGCCCCGGCCGTCGAGCGCGGCAGGGAGTCGAGGGTCATCTCGCGCAGCACCCGCTCCTCGCTGGGCAGCCCGTCGGCAGCGTCACCTGCAGCATCACTGGGCTCACCCGCGGGGTCCGCGTCGCCGCGGGGGTCCTCTGCGCGCCCGGCGGGGCGCGCGTCGTCCATCGCCGCCAGCGCCGCCCGCTCGTCGGCCAGCGCCTCCGCCAGCTTCTCCCGCGCCTCCGCCACCGGCCCGGAGAGGTCGCCGGAGCGCCGCAGCTGCTCGCGCCGCCGCCGGATCCGCTCGCGCAGCTCGTCCAGGCCCGCGCGGCGCTCGCCGTCGGCGCCGGGCACGCCCTGGCGCATCAGCTCCCGCAGCGCGTCGCGCACGCTGGAGCCCTCCATGACGCGGTCGCCGAGCGCGTCGACCGCCGCCCGGACGTCGTACGGCGGGGCCAGGGGGTCGTCCCCGCCCGCCCACCGGCCGTAGCGGTACCCGCGCGGGCGCCGCTCGCCCCTCGCCACCGCGCTCAGCCCCCGTACACGGTGCGCTCGTCGGGCTCGCCCGCGGCGCCGCCCGCACGGCCGCCGGTGCCGTCGAGGCGGTCCTTGCCGAGCCGCCGGGTCAGGTGCAGGCCCTCGAGCACCATCTCCACCGCCGCGGCCGCGCGCCCCGGTGACGGGACGTCGTCGCCGTCGGCGCCCGCCGGGGCGGCGTCCAGCCGGGTCAGCACCGCGGAGAGCCCGGGCACCGTGCCCACCTGGGCGAGCAGGTCCTTCGCCGTCACCAGCGGCCCGGTGGAGACCGAGCCGCCGTCGGCGACCAGCGCGGTGAACCCCGAGAGGTCGGCGCCGGCCAGCCGGGCGCGGAAGGTCGCCGCCACCGAGGTGCGCAGCAGGTGGGCCAGCACCTCGTCCTCGCGGCCCTCCTCGCCGGCCTCGAACTCCACCTTGCCGCGCAGGGTGGTGACCACGGTGTCGAGGTCGCCCACCCGGGCCACCGGGTCGTCCCCGGTCAGGGCCGCGCGCCGCAGCGCCGCGGCGGCCACGGTCTCCGCACCGGCCACGGCGAACCGCGCGGAGACCCCGGAGCGGTCGTCGACGGCCGGCGCCTCGCGGACGGCGCGGGTGAACCGGGCGACGACCTCGAGCAGGTGCTCGGGCACCTCGGCCACCAGCTCGGCCTCCTGGCGCACCAGGGCGGTCTCCAGGTCGAGGTCGAGGGGGTAGTGGGTGCGCACCTCGGCGCCGAAGCGGTCCTTCAGCGGCGTGATGATGCGCCCGCGGTTGGTGTAGTCCTCGGGGTTCGCGCTGGCCATGACCAGCACGTCCAGCGGCAGGCGCAGGGTGTAGCCGCGCACCTGCACGTCGCGCTCCTCGAGCACGTTGAGCAGCGAGACCTGGATCCGCTCGGCCAGGTCGGGCAGCTCGTTGACCGCGAAGATCCCGCGGTGGGTGCGCGGCACCAGCCCGAAGTGGATGGTCTCGGGGTCGCCCAGGGTGCGGCCCTCGGCGATGCGCACCGGGTCGACGTCGCCGATCAGGTCGCCGACGGAGGTGTCGGGGGTGGCCAGCTTCTCGGCGTACCGCTCGCTGCGGTGCCGCCAGGTGACGGGGACGTCGTCGCCCCGCTCGGCGACCAGGCGCCGCGACGCCGGGGTGATCGGCTCGAAGGGGTGCTCGCCGAGCTCGGAGCCCTCGATCACGGGGGTCCACTCGTCGAGCAGCGCCACCAGCGAGCGCACCAGGCGGGTCTTGCCCTGCCCGCGCTCGCCGAGCAGGACGACGTCGTGCCCGGCCAGCAGCGCGCGCTCGAGCTCGGGCAGCACGGTGGTGTCGAACCCGACGATGCCGGGGAAGCGGGGGGTGCCGGCGCGCATCGCGGCCAGGAGGTTGTCGCGGATCTCGGCCTTGACGCCGCGCAGGACGTGGCCGCTGGCGCGCAGCGCCCCCAGCGTCGTCGCGGGCGGAGCGGGAGTAGGAGGGAGTGCGGTGGACGAGCCGACGGGCTGGGTCACTCCACGACGGTACGCCGCACCCGATCGCCCGGCGGCTCCGGGATCACGCCCGGTGGCGCCCGCGCAGCGCCGGCACCAGCACCGGGGGCGGGACCGCCGTCCCGTCGGGGCCGGTCGCGGGCGCGGCGGCGGGCCCGTGCTCGCTGATCCCGAACCGGTCGTGCAGGCGGCGCAGCGCGCGCGGGGCCCACCAGTTGTGCTCGCCGAGCACCGTCATCGTCGCCGGCACCAGGAGCATCCGGACCAGGGTGGCGTCGATGGCCACGGCCACGGCCAGCGCCAGCCCCACCTGCTTGATCGCCAGCAGCCCGCCGGTGACGAAGCCGGCGAAGACGATGACGACGATCAGCGCCGCCGAGGTGATGATCCGCCCGGAGCGCTGCAGGCCCTGGACGACGGCGAGGTCGGTGCTCGCCCCCGCGCTGCGCGCGTCGAGGATGCGGGCGAGCAGGAAGACCTCGTAGTCCATCGCCAGCCCGAAGCCGAAGGCCAGCGCCAGGGGGGCCACGAACGACTCCACCCCGCCGGCGGAGGTGAAGCCGAGCAGCCCCTCGAGGTGGCCGTCCTGGAAGATCCAGGTGATCACGCCGAGGCACGCGCCGAGGGAGAGCAGGTTCGCCAGCAGGGCCTTGACCGGCACGAGCACCGAGCCGGTCATGAGGAACAGCAGCACGAAGGTCGCCACCACCACCAGGCCCACCGCCAGGGGGGCCCGGCGGGTGAGGTCGTCGAGGAAGTCCTGGGTGGCGGCGGCCGGGCCGGTGGTCCACGCGGGGAACGGCGGCGGCTCCGCGCGCAGGGCGGCGAGCAGGGCCCGCTCCTCCTGCGGCTCCACCGCGGCGTCGTCCTCGCCCCCGGCGGGGTCGGCGCGCACGGCCACGGTGACCAGGTCGCCGACCTCGACCGGGGGCTCCACCGCGGCGTCGGCCAGGTCGAGCCCGGCCAGGTGGTCGGCGACCTGGTCGGGCGCGGCGTCGGCCACGACGGTGACCGTGGGCGCGGAGGCGGCGGGGAAGCGGTCCTCGAGGTCGGTGAAGAACACCCGGGAGGGGTTGTCGGCGGGCAGCAGCTCGACGTCGTCCGAGCGCAGCGTGATGCCCAGCACCGGGGTGGCGGCGACGCCGAGCACCGCGACCACCGCGGCGATGACCAGCCACGGGTGGCGCTGCACGCGGCGCGCCAGGGCGCTGAACGCGCCCTCCTCGGGGGCGACGTCGCCGAGGCTGCGGGCGAGCACCCGCAGGCCGGGCACCCGGGTGGCCGCGCCGGGGCGGGTGAGCCGGGCGCCGCCGATCGCCAGCAGGGCGGGCACCAGGGTCAGGGCCACCAGCAGGGCGACGAGCACCACCGACGCCGCGGCCAGGCCCATCGAGCGCAGGATGTCGGCGCTGAAGACCAGCAGACCGCACAGGCTGATGCCGATGGTGACGGCCGAGAAGATCACCGTGCGCCCGGCCGTGGAGAGCGTGCGCACCAGCGCCGCCGCGCGCTGCTCGCGGGCGGTCACCGTGGCCGCCGCGCCGCGCCCGCTCGCGCCCGGGTCGGCGTCCAGCAGCGCGGCCACCACGCGCAGCTCCTCGCGGTAGCGGGAGACCACCAGCAGCCCGTAGTCGATGCACAGACCGAGGCCGAGCACGGTGACCACGTTGACGATCGAGGCGTCGACGTCGGTCAGGTAGGAGAAGCCGAGCAGCGCCCCGAGCCCGCCGGCGATGGAGACCAGCGCCCCGAGCAGCGGGATGCCGGCGGCGAGGAACCCGCCGAAGACCACGACCATCACGGCCAGCGAGATGGGCAGGGCCACGGCCTCGCCGGTGCGCAGGTCGCGCTCGACCTGCTCGCTGAACACCTCGTCGAGGTCGGCGAGGCTCTCCACGCGGGCCGAGGAGCCGGGCAGCTCGC
The DNA here is from genome assembly GCA_902806005.1 of uncultured Quadrisphaera sp. Lineage (GTDB taxonomy): Bacteria > Actinomycetota > Actinomycetes > Actinomycetales > Quadrisphaeraceae > CADCUY01. Next base: position 18,211 of record CADCUY010000286.1, read on the forward strand.
CCTCGACGGCGCGCAGGCGCTCGGCGACGGCGTCGAGCACCTCGGTCTCGCGGGCGGCGCCGAGCCCGTCGGCCAGCACCGCGGTGACCAGCGCCGAGGACCCGTCCTCGCCGATCAGGGCCTCCGCCGCCCCGGGCGGGGCGCCGGGCGCGCCGAGCAGCGGGGCGGTGACCTCCGCGACGCCGTCGAGCGCGGCGAGGTCGGCGGTCAGGTCGCCCAGCGCCTGCTGGGCCTCGGCGCCCTCGGGGTCGACCCGCTCGAGCTGCAGCAGCACCGACGGGCCGCGGGGGTCCTCGGCCTCCAGCCGGTCGCTGCCCTCGCGCGCGGGCCCGGGCACCGTGACGGCGCCCGAGGTGAGGCGGGCGAAGAGGCCCTCGCCCACGACGCCCAGGGCGGGCAGCGCGCAGCCGAGCACGACCAGGGCCCAGAGCGCCAGCACCCGCCACGGCCGGCGCGCGATGGCAGCAGCCAGCCGGGCGAGCACGGCGACACTCTGCCCCAGGAGCGCCCGCGAGCCCGGCAGGCGGGGTCGCACGGGGTCGCGCGGCGGCGATGGCGGCGACGTCGGTGCCCGCTGGCACGCTGGCGGGGTGGACGACCTGTTCGCCAGCGCCCGCGAGGACGCCGGTGGAGCCTCGACCGGGGCGCCGCTGGCGGTGCGGATGCGCCCGCGCACCCTGGACGAGGTGGTCGGCCAGCAGCACCTGCTGGGGCCCGGTGCGCCGCTGCGGCGCCTGGTGGAGGGGCTCGACGGCCGGGCCGGGCCGCCGTCGGTGATCCTCTGGGGCCCGCCCGGCACCGGCAAGACCACCCTGGCGCACGTGATCTCCCGCGGGGCCGGCGGCGCGGGGTCGAGCCACCGCTTCGTGGAGATGTCGGCGATCACCGCCGGGGTCCGCGACGTGCGGCGCGCCATGGAGGAGGCCCGCGACGCCCGCGACGTGCTCGGCCGGCGCACCGTGCTCTTCCTCGACGAGGTGCACCGGTTCACCAAGGCGCAGCAGGACGTGCTGCTGCCCGGGGTCGAGCAGCGGTGGGTGGTGCTGGTCGCCGCGACCACCGAGAACCCCTCGTTCTCGGTGGTGGCGCCCCTGCTCTCGCGCTCGCTGCTGCTGACCCTGCGGGGGCTGGACGACGCCGACGTCGCCGCGCTGCTGCGCCGCGCCGTCGCCGACCCGCGCGGGCTGGCCGGCGAGGTGGGCATCGCCGACGAGGCGCTCGACCACCTCGTCCGCCTGGCCGGCGGCGACGCCCGGCGGGCCCTGACCTCGCTGGAGGCCGCCGCGGGCGTCGTCGGCGGCACCGGCGTGATCACCCTCGCCGACGCCGAGCGGGCCGTCGACGCCGCGGTGGTGCGCTACGACCGCGACGGCGACCAGCACTACGACGTGGCGAGCGCCCTGATCAAGAGCCTGCGCGGCTCCGACGTCGACGCGGCGCTGCACTACCTGGCGCGGATGCTGGAGGCGGGGGAGGACCCGCGGTTCGTCGCCCGCCGGCTGGTGATCTCCGCGTCCGAGGACGTCGGGATGGCCGACCCCACGGCGCTGGTGACCGCGGTCGCCGCCGCGCAGGCGGTGGCGCTGGTCGGGATGCCGGAGGGGCGCATCGTGCTGGCGCAGGCGGTGGTGCACCTGGCGACCGCCCCGAAGTCGAACGCGGCGTACCTGGCCGTCGACGCGGCGATCGGCGACGTGCGCGCCGGGCGCGGGGGGC
>CADCUY010000287.1 GCA_902806005.1 uncultured Quadrisphaera sp.
TCGGAGCGCAGCGGCCGGAGGAAGCGGCCCTCGCAGTCGACGAGGGCGGCCGCGGCGCGCTGGCGCAGCTCCTCGCCGGCGCCGGTCAGCGCCACCCGGTGGGCGCGCCGGTCGGCCGGGTCGGGCGCCCGGTCGACCAGCCCCCGCGCCTGCAGCCCGCCGAGCAGGGCGACGGTGGTGGTGCGGTCGATCCCGAGCACCGCTCCCAGGTGGTGCTGAGCGCGCCGCGGGCCGCTCTCGAGCAGGGCGAGCACGCCGTACTCGCGGCCGGTCAGGCCGAGCCCGGCGAGGGCCTGCTCGCCCGCAGCCTCGGCCCGGGCGAGGGCGAGGCGCAGCAGGAAGGCGGTGCGGTCGGTCAGCGCAGCTGGCAGGTCAGGAGTCGCCACCGCCACCTCCTCCACTACTGTCAGCACCGCTGACGGATGTCGTGACCCGGGGAGAGCATCGTGCGCGTGCTGGTGACCGGAGCGACCGGGTTCGTCGGTGCCGCGGTGGTGCGGGCGCTGCGGGACGGCGGGCACGACGTGGCCGCGCTCGTCCGCGACCCGGCCCGGGCCGGCGCCGCGGCTGCGATCGGAGCACGGCTGCACCGCGGCGACATGCTCGACCCCTCCTCGTACGCACCGCTGGTCGCCGACGTCGACGCCGTGGTGCACGCCGCGCAGCTCGCCGTGCCGGGCCGGCTGACCGCGACCCGCTCCCGCCGGGTCTTCGCCGCGGACGCCCTGATGACCAGTGCGCTGGCGGACGCCTGCCTGCGGCACGGGCGGAGGCTCGTCTACACCGGCGGGTGCTTCGACTGGGGCGACCACGGCGAGCGCTGGGTCGATGAGACCACCCCGCTCACGCCTTCGCCGATGGGAGTCGGCCACGCTCGGCAGGCGGCGGTGCTCGACCGGCGGCACCGCGAGGAGGGCCTCGACGTCGTGCGCCTCTCCCCCGGCTTCGTCCACGGCCCGGGCGGGCTCTTCGCCACCGCCTTCGTCGACCAGGCCCGCGCCGGTCGGCTGCGCTGCATCGGCAGCGGCCGCAACTGGTGGAGCTGCGTGCACGTCGACGACCTCGCGGCCGCCTATCTGGCGGCGCTGGAGGAGGCCGCGCCGGGCAGCAGCTACGCCGTCGTCGATGACGAGCCGCTACGGCTGCGGGAGCTGACCGACCTGACCACCGATGCGCTCGGCGTCCGCCGGGTCGGCACCGCGCCGCCGGCGCTGGTCGGCCTGTTCCTCGGCCGCACCCTGGTCTCCAGCTTGACCACGTCGTTCCGGATCAGTGGGGCCCGCATCCGCAGCGAGCTCGGCTGGGCGCCGGCCCGGCCGCGGTTCCGCGACGCGGTCGCCGGTACCGTCGCCGCCCTCGCCTGAGCGCAGCGACCCACGCCCGCTGCGGCTCAGGGCACCGGGTGGCGGGCGTCGTAGCGCCAGAACGGCCGGTGCCGAGCGACCAGGGCCGCCACCAGCGCGATGCACACCACGCCGCCGACCAGGGGCACCACCGCCTCGCCGACCCGCGCCGCCAGCACCCCCGAGACGGCCTCGCCGAGCCGCGGGCCGCCGGCGACGACGACGATGAACACCCCGGCCAGCAGCCCGCGGGAGCCGTCGGGCGCCGCCGACTGCAGCACGCTCTGGCGGTAGACGGCGCTCACCGCGTCGGCGGCACCGGCCGCGGCCAGGGTCACCAGCGCCGCCCACAGCCACGGCGAGGCCCAGGGCGCGGGCCCGGAGGGCGCCGCACCACCCGGGGCGGTGGCCGGGTCGGGGGCGAGCAGCAGCACCAGGCCGAAGGCGCTGATGCAGGCGCCCCAGGCCGCGATGGCGAACGCGATCGCCCGGCCGTGGCGGTGCACCCGGCCGAGACCGCCGGACAGCACGGAGGCGGCCAGCGACCCGGCGGCGAAGGCGGCGAGCAGGGCGCCGGCGGTCTCAGCCCCGCCGCCGAGGACGACCAGGCCGATCGCCGGGAACAGGGCCCGTGGGAAGCAGGTGACCATCGCGACGACGTCGAGCACGAAGGTCATCCGCACGGTCGGCCAGCCGCGCAGCAGGCGCACGCCGGCCGCCAGGGCCGGGAGCCCGGCGCGGTGCGAGGGCGCCTCCAGGGGCGGCAGCGCGGGCAGCCGCGCCAGGGTGGCGAGGGCGGCCAGCAGCAGGGCGGCGTCCAGGGCCAGCACCGGCGCCACCCCGTAGCGGGCGACCAGCAGGCCGGCCAGCAGCGGCCCGACGATGGTGACGAGGCTCGCGGTCGCGCCGTTGAGGGCGTTGGCGGCGGGCAGCAGGGCGTGGTCGAGCAGGCGCGGCACCATCGCCGAGCGGGCGGGGCTGCTCAGCCCGAAGGCCCCCGACTGCACGGCGACGAGCACCAGCAGCAGGGGCAGCGAGCCCACCTCGAGCCACGCCTGCACCGCGAGGCCGGCGGACGCGGCGAACAGGGCGACCCCGGCGAGCAGCGCGACGGTGCGGCGGTCGTGGGCGTCGGCGAGGGTGCCGCCGTACAGGCCCATGACGACCAGCGGCAGGAGCCCGGCGAGGCCGACCAGCCCGACGGCGGCGCTGGAGCCGGTGAGGTCGTAGGCCTGCAGGGCCACGGCGGTGTAGCCGAGCGCGGCCCCGAGGCCGCCGAGCGTGGTGCCGACCCACAGGCTGCGGAAGGGTCCGGTGCGCAGCGGCGTGAGGTCGGCGAGCAGGCGGGGCACTGGGGCCAGTCTGCGTCATCGCCATCGCCATGGCCGTCGGCGTCCGGGCGCGGAAGAGCCCGCGGGCTCCCCTCCGCCGTGGCGGTGGGGGCGTCGCACTGGACGAAGGTGCGACTCCCGCGGGCTCCGGTGACTGCCGGGGTTTCGCCGGCTGTCCTGGTGCAGCTCGCTGCCTGGGACGGCTAGCGGGCAGTCACCTCACGCATCCGAAGTTCTGACACTGTCGGACCACCTCCTCTCCCGTGTACCGGAAACGCTACGTGCCGATCGGCGGGTCGTCCACGGCCTTTTCACGGTGTGTCAGGGCTCACGGCGTGGCGACTCCGCCGCACCCTCCGATGATCTTGGGCTCATGCCCACGGATCGGGCTCCCAGCGGACCTGAACCCCAAGATCATCGGTGTGGGGAGGACGGGTCAGGGCTGGCGGCGGACGACGCGCCAGGCGGCTGCGTCGTCCAGGGCCGGCGGCCCGGCCGCCGTCACCGGCGCGGTGGGCAGGTACACCAGCCGGTCGTGCAGCCGCGAGGCCCGACCCACCCAGAACTCGACCTCCACCGGCCGCACCCGGTAGCCGCCCCAGGACGGCGGCACCGGCACCGCGCCGCCGCTGCCGTCCTCGGGCCAGCGCGCCGCGGCACGCGCCCACGCCTCCTCCAGCTGCTCGCGCCCGGCCGCCTCCTCCGACTGCGCCGAGGCGTGCGCGCCGATCCGCGAGCCCCACGGCCGGCTGGCGAAGTAGGCCTCGACCTCCGCGTCGGGCAGCCGCTCGACCGGCCCCCGCAGGCGGACCTGCCGCTGCACCGGGTGCCAGGGCAGCACCAGCGCCGCCGCGGGGGTGGCCGCCAGCTGCCGGCCCTTCGCCGAGGTGTGGTGCGTGTAGAGCGCCAGGCCGCGGGCGGCCAGGCCCTTGAGCAGCACCGTGCGGGCGTCGGGGAGGCCGTCGGCGTCGACCGTGGCGAGCACCACCGCGTTCGGCTCGGCGACGGCCCCGCCCGCGGACACCTCGTCGTACCAGCGCTGCAGCTGCTCCAGCGGCGCCGGCGCGAGGTCGCGCTCGTGCAGCCCGGGGTCGTCGTAGGCCACCCGGGCCGCGGCCAGGGGCGCGTGCGCGTCGTCCACGGCCGGCAGGCTACGGCGACCCGCCAGGATGGGGCCGTGCCCACCGTCACCATCCCGCCCGGCCTCCTCCCGCGCGACGGGCGCTTCGGCTCCGGGCCCTCGAAGGTGCGCCCCGCGCAGGTGGCCGCGCTGGCCGCTGCGGGACCGGCGCTGCTCGGCACCTCGCACCGCCAGGCCCCGGTCACCGCGCTCGTGCAGCGGGTGCAGGAGGGCGTGGCGGCCCTGCTGCGGGCCCCCGACGGCCACCGGGTGGTGCTCGGCAACGGCGGGTCCACGGTGTTCTGGGACGTCGCGACGCTCGGGCTGGTGCGCCGGCGCAGCCAGCACCTGGTGCACGGGGAGTTCGGCGGGCGCTTCGCGGCGGCCACCACCGCGGCGCCGTTCCTGGCCGACCCCGACGTGGTGCGCGCCGAGCCCGGCAGCGCCGGCGCCCCCGCGGCCGTGGGCGGCGTCGACGCCTACTGCTGGCCGCACAACGAGACCTCCACCGGCGTCGCGCTGCCCGTGGCCCGGGTGGAGGGCGCGGACGACGGGGCGCTGGTGCTCGTCGACGCCACCTCGGCGGCCGGCGGGCTCGAGGTCGACCTGGCGCAGACCGACGCCTACTACTTCGCGCCGCAGAAGAACCTCGGCTCCGACGGCGGTCTGTGGCTCGCCGTGCTCTCCCCCGCTGCCCTGGAGCGCACCGCGGAGCTGGCGGGCACCCGGTGGGTGCCCGCCAGCCTCGACCTGGCCGTCGCCGTCGCCCACAGCGCGAAGAGCCAGACCTACAACACCCCGGCGGTGGCCACCCTGGTGCTGCTGGCCGACCAGCTGGAGTGGCTGCTCGCCCAGGGCGGCCTGGCGTGGGCTGCGGCGCGCACCGCCGACTCCGCGCGCCGGCTCTACGGCTGGGCCGAGGCCAGCACCTACGCCGCGCCGTTCGTGGCCGACCCGGCGCTGCGCTCCCCCGTGGTCGGCACCGTCGACCTCGACCCGGCGGTGGACGCCGCCGCGGTGCGGGCGGTGCTGCGCGCGCACGGCGTGGTCGACGTCGAGCCGTACCGGGCCCTGGGCCGCAACCAGCTGCGGGTGGGCATGTTCGCCGCGGTCGAGCCCGACGACGTCGAGGCCCTCACCGCGTGCGTCGACCACGTCGTGGCCGCGCTGGGGTGAGCGCGGGCCCGGCCCCGGACGTGGGGCAGACTCCCGCGCCATGACGCGCGTGGTGGTGACCGGGGGCAGCGGCAAGCTCGGGAGGGCCGTCGTCGACGACCTGCTCGCGCACGGGCACGAGGTGGCCGTGGTCGACCAGGCGCCGCCGCACCGGCTGGACGTGCCGCACACCCGCGCCGACCTCAGCGACTTCGGGCAGGCCGTCGGCGCGATCACCGGCGTCGACGACCGGTGGGGCCGCCCGGAGGCGGTCGTGCACCTCGCCGCGCTGCCCGCGCCCGGGCTGCGCCCCGACGCGGCGCTGTTCGCCAACAACATCCAGGCGACGTACAACACCTTCGGCGCGGCCCGGCTGGCCGGCGTCCGCAAGGTCGTGTGGGCCTCGAGCGAGACGCTGCTCGGCCTGCCGCTGACCACCCCGCCGACCTACCTGCCGCTCGACGAGGACAGCCCGCTGCGCCCGGAGAGCTCGTACTCGCTCTCCAAGGCGCTCGAGGAGGAGGTGGCCCGGCAGCTGTGCCGCTGGGACGAGCAGCTCTCGATGGTGGGGCTGCGCTTCTCCAACGTCATGGCCGAGGAGGACTACGCCGCCTTCCCGTCCTTCGACGCCGACGCGACCCTGCGGCGCTGGAACGCGTGGGGCTACGTCGACGCCCGCGACGGCGCGCAGGCGGTGCGCCTGGGCCTGGAGCACCCGGGCACCGGAGCCGAGGTCTTCGTCGTCGCCGCCGCCGACACCGTGATGAGCCGGCCCAGCGCCGAGCTGGCTGCCGAGCAGTTCCCCGGCGTGCCGCTGCGGCGCGAGGTCGCGGGCACCGAGACGCTGCTGAGCATCGAGCGGGCCCGGCGGGTGCTCGGCTACGAGCCCGCGCACACCTGGCGCGACGCCCCGTCCGTGCGGCGCTGACCCCGGCACCTCACCGCGGCTCCGCAGGCGGGTCGTCGCCGCCGGCGAGGTCGCGCTGCCACCACGCGACGTCGCGCCACGCGCCGTGCTTGTGGCCCACGCGCCGCAGGACGCCGACCGGCGCGAACCCCAGGGTCCGGTGCAGCCCCTCGCTCGCCGGGTTCGGCAGGGCGATGCTCGCCACGGCCGTGCGGTAGCCGCGCTCGGCCAGGCGCTCCAGCAGCGCCTCGTACAGGAGCCGGCCACCGCCGGTGCGCCGCCGGCCGAGCTCGAGGTAGACGCTGACCTCGCAGGTCCAGCGGTACGCCGGGCGGGGCTTGAAGGCGGTGCCGCTGGCGTAGCCGACGACGCGACCGGCGTCCTCGAGCACGAGCCACGCGTGCGCGCGCACAGCGGCCGCGATGCGCTCGGCGACCTGGGCCGCCGACGGCGGGTCGACCTCGAAGGTGGCCGCGGTGCCGGTGACGTACGGGGCGTAGACCGCGGCGCAGGCCGCGGCGTCGTCCTGGGTCGCACCGC
>CADCUY010000288.1 GCA_902806005.1 uncultured Quadrisphaera sp.
CGGCGGCTCTCGCGCTGGGCGCGGCGACGCTCGCGGCGGTCGCCGAGACCCTCGGCGCGGTCGTCGCCGGACGGCTGGCCGACGACCCCGCCCGCGGGCCCCTGCTGCTGCTGGCCCTGCTGCTGCTCGGCGCGGCCCTGCTCGACACCACCGGGCGCACGGTGTTCTCCGGCGTCGTCGGCCGGGCCGAGGGCGTGCTGCGCGCCGACCTGCTCGCCGCGGCGCTGCACCAGCCGCTGCCCCGGCTCGACGAGCAGGCCGTCGGCGAGGTCATCGACCGCGTGGACGACGACCCGTGGCAGGTCGCGACGCTGCTGCGCCGGGTGGGCTGGGAGGTGGGCCGGGCGGGCCTGCGCTCGGTGGCGGCCTGGATCGTCGCCGGGCTGACCTGGTGGCCGGCGTGGATCGCCTTCCCGCTCGTCGCGGTGCTCGTCGTGGGAGCGACCCGGCGCCTGGCGCCCGTGGTCGCCGCGCGCAAGGTCGAGGAGGAGGTGGCCTGGTCGGAGCACTCCGCGCAGCTGGAGGAGGCCGTCGCCGGGCGCGACGACGTCCGCACCTCCCTCGGCCAGGCGCACGTGGTGCGCCAGTACGCCGTGCGCTCCGCCGAGCTGCTGCGCCGGGTGGGCGCGACCTGCCGCGCCTCCGCGGCGGTGACGCTGCGCAGCTCGCTGCTGGTGCACGCCCTGCTGGCCGCGGTGGCCGTCGGCGGCGTCGCCGCGGTCGACGCCGAGGTCCTGGGCGTCGCGGGGCTGGTCACCCTGTTCGTGCTCGTCTCGACCTTCGTCGGCCAGCTGGCCCAGGTGGCGAACAACCTGCCCGAGCTGCAGGAGGGCCTGGGGGCCCTGTCCCGCATCCGGAGCCTGATGGGCGCCCCCGCCGAGCCGGCGGGGGGCCTGCCGGTGCCCCCCGGCCGGGTGGGTCTGCAGCTGCGCGGCCTGACCTTCGGCTACGAGGGGTCCTTCAGCCTGCGCGGCATCACCCTCGACGTGCCGGCCGGCACCACCGTGGCCCTGGTGGGGCGCAGCGGGGCGGGCAAGACGACCCTGGTGCGGCTGCTCTCGCGCGCGGTCGAGCCGCCGCCGGGCACCGTCTTCGTGGGCGGCCAGGACGTCGTCGCCACCGACCTGGCCGACCTGCGCCGCGCCGTCGGGGTGGTCACCCAGCGCACCGAGCTGCTGGCCGCGACGCTGGCCGAGAACGTGACGCTCTTCGCCGACGTGCCGCGGGAGCGGGTGGGCGAGGCGCTCGCCGCGCTCGGCCTGGACGCCTGGGTCGGCTCGCTGCCCCAGGGCCTCGACACCCGCCTGGGGGTGGGGGGCACCACGCTCTCGGCCGGGGAGGAGCAGCTGGTCGCCTTCGCCCGGCTGCTCGTGCGCGACGTCGCGGTGGTCGTGCTCGACGAGGCGACCGCGCGGATGGACCCGCGCACCGAGGCCCTGGTGACCCGGGCCACCGAGCGGCTGCTCGCCGGGCGGACCGGCGTGGTCATCGCCCACCGCCTCTCCACCACCCGCCGGGCCGACGCGGTGGCGGTGCTGGACGCCGGCGTGCTGGTGCAGCACGGGCCCCGCGAGCGCCTGGCCCGCGAGGCGGGGCCGTTCCGCGAGCTCCTGCGGGCCTCCGGGACCGGCGGCACCGACGCCCCCGCGCCCGCACCGTCCGTGGCCGCGGCGCACCTCGCGACGACGACCGGGACCGCGG
>CADCUY010000289.1 GCA_902806005.1 uncultured Quadrisphaera sp.
GCCTCGCGCCGCGGCCGGGGCCCCGTCACGGCGTGACGGCGGACGCCGCATCGGGCGGGCGGCGGGCTCCGGCCCGCCGCCTGGCGGCCGCGCTGCTCGCAGCGGTCGCGCTGGTCTGGGCCCTGCCCGCCCAGGCGCCGGCGCACGCCGTGCTCGAGCACACCGCGCCCCACCAGAACGCCTCCGTCCAGGCCGCTCCCAGGCAGGTCCGGCTCGAGTTCAACGAGCCGGTCGAGGCGAGCCTCGGCGCCATCCGCGTCTACGACCAGCAGGGCGCGCGCGTCGACCAGGCGACCGTCTCCTACGCCCCGGGCGGGCAGTCCGCCGTCGTCGTCGGGCTGCGCGACGGGCTGCCGCGGGGCATCTACACGACGACCTACCGTGTCGTGTCCGCCGACGGCCACCCCGTCTCCGGCGGCTTCGCGTTCGGCGTCGGCCGGGCCGTCAGCGCCTCGCGCGACACCCCGCAGGTGGCCGACCTGCTCGCCCGCGCCGCCGCCGGGCCCGCCGTCGAGGGCGTCTACGGGATCGCCCGCGGCCTGCACTACGCCGCGCTGCTGCTGGTCGTCGGCGCCGTCTTCTTCCGGCTGCTCGTGTGGCCGGCCATCCGCCCGCCGCGATGGCCGGCCCGCGTGCTCGTCACCGCCGCCGCGGTCGGGCTGGGGTCGGCCCTGGCCGCCGTCGCCCTCCAGGGAGCGCTCGGGGCCGGCGTCGGCCTGACCGGCGCGCTGGACGCGGAGGTCCTTCGCGGCTCGCTCGACAGCCGCACGGGCACCGCCTGGCTCCTGCGCGCCGCGCTGTGGGCGTTCCTGCTCGTGTTCGCGGCGCTCTACCGCGACCTGCGCACGCGCCGGGAGGCCCTCGGCCTGGCGCTTCCGGCCGCCGTGCTGGTCGGGACGCTGCCCTACGCCGGGCACGCCGAGACCCAGGCGCCGCAGGCGGTGCTCGTTCCCGCCGACGTCCTGCACGTCCTGGCCGCGGGCGCGTGGCTCGGGGGCCTCGTGCTGCTGCTCGTCTGCTTCTGGCCGCGGCGCGGGGACGGGCCCGGCGACGGCGCGGCGACCGCGACGGCGCGCTTCTCCCGGCTTGCGCTGCCGGCGATCGTCGTGCTCGCGGGTGCCGGGATCGCCCAGAGCTGGTTCTACCTCGGCTCCGTCGGCGCCATCGTCGACAGCACGTACGGCTGGGCGCTCGTGGCGAAGGTGGCCGTCCTGGGGCTCATCGTCGCCGCCGCGGCGGGCAGCCGCCGCCGCACGGCCCGCCTGGCCCGCGGCGACGTGGGCGGGGTCCACGGGCTGCGGCGCGCGATGCAGGCCGAGGTCGTCCTGGCCGTCCTCGTCCTCGCCGCCACCGCCACGCTGGTCCGCGCCGCCCCGCCGGCCACCATCGACGGCGGCCCGGTCATCCGCGAGCTCGACCTGGGCCCCATGCGCCTGCAGCTCGACATCGAGCCCGGCGACGTCGGCCCGGCGGACTACCACCTCTACCTCTTCGACCGCCGCACCGGCGCCCAGGTGGACCGCGTCGAGGAGCTCACCGTGCAGCTCGTGCAGCCCGAGAAGGGCATCGGCCCCATCACGCTGGACATCCCGCGCAAGGGGCCCGCCCACTACGAGCTGCGCGACTCGACGCTGGGCGTCAGCGGCACCTGGCGGGCCGCCATCACCGCGCGCGTCTCGGAGTTCGACCAGTACACCGC
>CADCUY010000290.1 GCA_902806005.1 uncultured Quadrisphaera sp.
GCGCACCGCCCTGTTCCTGCTGCTGCTCCTCGCGGTGGCCGCGGTGCCCGGCTCGGTGATCCCGCAGCGGGGCATCGACGAGGTCGCGGTCAGCGACTACATCGATGCCAACCCGGTCAGCGCGCCCTGGCTCGACCGGCTGGGGATGTTCGACGTCTACGCATCGCCGTGGTTCTCGGCCATCTACCTGCTGCTGTTCACCAGCCTGGTCGGCTGCGTGCTTCCGCGCACCCGCGCCCACTGGCGGGCCCTGCGCACCCCGCCCCCGCGCACCCCGCGCCACCTGGGCCGCCTGCCCGAGCACCGCACCGCCGAGGTCGACGGCGCCGACGCCGACGCCGTCCTGGCCGCCGCCCGCTCGGTGCTGCGCGGCAGCCGGTACCGCGTGGTCGACGGCGGCGGGGCGTCGGTCTCCGCCCAGCGCGGCGAGCTGCGCGAGACCGGCAACCTGCTCTTCCACCTGGCCCTGGTCGGCGTGCTGGTCTCGGTGGCCGTCGGCGGGCTCGTCGGCTACCGCGGGCAGGCGCTCGTGCCCGAGGGCAAGGCCTTCGCGAACTCCCTCACCAGCTACGGCAGCTTCGACGCCGGGCCGCTGGCCGACCCCGCCGACCTGCCGCCGTTCCGGTTCACCCTCGAGTCCCTGGCCGTGCGGTTCGAGGAGCAGGCCACCGGCAACCAGTTCTCCGCCCCCCGCGACTTCGCCGCGCAGCTCGACGTCGTCGAGGCGCCGGGGGAGGAGGCGGTGACCCGGCCGCTGCGGGTCAACGAGCCGCTGCGCGCCGGCGGGGCGTCGGTCTACCTGGCCGGCAACGGCTACGCGCCCCGGTTCGTCGTGCGCGACGCCACCGGGGAGGTCGTCTTCGACGACCAGGTGCCCTTCCTGCCGCAGGACGCCTTCTACACCTCCACCGGGGTGGTCAAGGTGCCGGACGCCGCGGGCGACCAGATCGGCCTGGTCGGGCAGCTCTACCCGACGTACGTGCTGACCGAGCAGGGGCCGACGTCGGTCTTCCCCGACGACCGCGACCCGGCCGTGCTGTTCACCGCCTTCACCGGCGACCTCGGCCTGGACGGCGGGGAGCCGCAGAACGCCTACGTGCTCGAGACCGAGGCGATGACCCAGCTGCAGGGCGAGGGCGGCGAGCCGTTCCGCGCCGCGCTGCGCCCGGGACAGTCGGTGGAGCTCCCCGACGGCGCGGGCACGGTGACCCTCGAGAGCGTCGACCGCTACGTCGGCGTCACCATCCGCCACGACCCCGCCCGCGGCGCGGCGCTGGTCTTCGCGCTGCTCGCCATCGCGGGGCTGATGGCCTCGCTGTTCGTCCCGCGCCGCCGCGTGTGGGTGCGGGCGAGCGACGGCGCCCCGGGCCGCGTGCGGCTCGAGGTCGGGGCCCTGGCCCGCAGCGAGGACCACGGCCTGGGCGCCGAGGCCGACCGGGTGCTCGCCGAGGTGCTGGCGGCCGCCGGCGGGCGTGACGCACGCAGCACCCCGGAGCGGATCGACGGCGGACCGCGCGGTGTTGACCCGGAAGCGACGGCTACGTGAGGAGCGCTCGATGACCGACCAGGGCCTGGCCCAGATCAGCAACGTGCTGGTGTACTCCGCCCTGCTCGTCTACGTCGGGGCGGTGGCGGCCTTCGTGCTCGACCTCGCCCGCGCCGGCGAGGCGGCCGGCGCCCGGGCGCGCGAGCAGCGCG
>CADCUY010000291.1 GCA_902806005.1 uncultured Quadrisphaera sp.
CTCGCCCTGGTCGTGGCCGGCGCGCTGGTGCTGGCCGGCTGCGGCGGCGGGGCTGCACCGCGGCTGGCCCCCGAGCCGACGCTGCCCGCGCCGACGGCGACGAGCGCTCCCGCCGAGCCCGCGCCGTCCCCCGGCACCCCGCCGCCGCTGCCCACCGGCGCGCCCGGCGAGCCGCAGGTGCTCGCCGCCGGGCTGGCCACGCCGTGGTCGGTGGTGCCGCTGGCGGACGGCGGGGCCCTGGTCTCCGAGCGCGACACGGCCCGCGTGCTCCGGGTGGGGCCGGACGGCACCGTCACCGCGCTGACCGCCACCGGCCCGGGCGGCGCGGTCGGGGGCGTCACCCCTCGTGGCGAGGGCGGCCTGCTGGGCCTGGCGCTGGCTCCGGGCGCCGACCCGCTGGCGGGCCCCGTGGTGCTGCACGCCTTCACCACCACCGCCGAGGACGGGCGCGTGGTGACGATGGCCCTCGACCTGGCGGCCGGCACCCTCGGCGCCCCGACGCCGGTGCTGACCGGGCTGCCGGCGCGGCAGGTCCACCACGGCGGGCGGATCGAGTTCGGGCCCGACGGGGCGCTGTACGTCGGCGCCGGCGACTCCGGCGACACCGCGCTGCCCCAGGACCCCGCCTCCCTCGGCGGCAAGGTGCTGCGGGTGACCGCCGAGGGCGCGCCCGCGCCGGGCAACCCCGACCCCGCGTCGCCGGTGTGGACCAGCGGGCACCGCAACGTGCAGGGCCTCGGCTGGGACGGAGCGGGCCGGATGTTCGCCTCGGAGTTCGGCCAGGACACCTTCGACGAGCTGAACCTGCTCGAGGCCGGGCGCAACTACGGGTGGCCCGAGGTCGAGGGCTTCGGCGAGGGCGCCGCGGGCTACACCGACCCGCTGCTGACCTGGGCCCCGGCCGACGCCTCGCCCAGCGGCCTGGCCGTCACCGGCGACGCGGTGTACGTGGCGGCGCTGCGCGGGCAGCGGCTGTGGCGGGTGCCGGTCTCCGCCGAGGGGGTGCTCGGGGCGCCGGAGCCGCACTTCGAGGGCCGGCTCGGGCGGGTGCGCGACGTCACGCTCGCCCCGGACGGGAGCCTGCTCCTGGTCACCGACGACGAGCAGGACGGCCGGCTGCTGCGGGTGCCGCTGACCTGACCCTGCCCGTCGTCCCGCACTCGTGGGGGTAGGTGCGTCGACGAGGGCCCCGGGAGCGCACTTCCCGCCACGAGTGAGGAAGGGGGGGTCAGAGCCAGGGGACGGCGTTCTCCGCGGCCCCGGCCACGCGCACCTCGAAGTGCAGGTGGCACGCGGTGCCCACACCGGTGCTGCCCGACCAGGCGATGAGCTCCCCGCGCTCCACGGTGTCGCCGACGCCCACCGCGAAGCGCGACAGGTGCGCCGACGCCGTCGCCACCGGGCGGCCCGCCACCGTGCCGTGGTCGACGACGACGATGTTGCCGTAGCCGCTGCCCACCCCGGCGCGCACCACCTCGCCCTCCTCGGCCGCGTACACCGGGGTGCCGCACGCGGCGCGCATGTCGGTGCCGGCGTGCAGGCGGCGCACCCCGTACACCGGGTGCACCCGGTAGCCGAACGGCGAGGTCACCGTGAACCCGCCCTGCAGCGGCGACGAGAGGGTGCCGTCGGTCGCGGTGACCCGCGGCGCCGCGGCCGGGGGCGGCGGCAGGGGACGGCCAGCTGCGGCGGCGGCG
>CADCUY010000292.1 GCA_902806005.1 uncultured Quadrisphaera sp.
CGGCGGCGGCCCCGGCGGCGCCCCCGGCGCCGGTGGCGCCGGCCGTCCCGGAGGCCCGACCACAGGTGGCTTCGGCGGCAAGGGCGGTGCCCGCGGTCGCGGCGGCACGCAGGGCGCCTTCGGGCGCTCCGGCGGCCGCCCCGTGCGGGGACGGAAGTCGAAGCGGGCGAAGCGCCAGGAGTTCGAGGCCATGCAGGCCCCGAGCGTGGGCGGCGTGCAGGTCCGCCGCGGCGACGGCTCGACCGTCGTCCGGCTGCCCCGCGGCGCGTCCCTGTCGGACTTCGCCGACCGGATCGACGCGAACCCCGCGAGCCTGGTGACGGTGCTGTTCCACCTCGGTGAGATGGCCACCGCCACCCAGAGCCTCGACGAGGACACCTTCCGCCTGCTCGGCTCCGAGCTCGGCTACGACATCCAGGTCGTCTCCCCGGAGGACGAGGAGCGCGAGCTCCTCGCCGGGTTCGACATCGACCTGGACGCCGAGCTCGAGGGCGAGGCCGATGACGTGCTCGTCGCCCGCCCGCCGGTGGTCACCGTCATGGGCCACGTCGACCACGGCAAGACCAAGCTGCTCGACGCGATCCGCTCCACCGACGTGGTGGCGGGCGAGGCCGGCGGCATCACCCAGGCGATCGGCGCCTACCAGGTGCGCACCACGCACGAGGGCCTCGACCGCGCGATCACCTTCATCGACACCCCGGGCCACGAGGCGTTCACCGCCATGCGCGCCCGCGGCGCCCAGGTGACCGACATCGCGATCCTCGTGGTCGCGGCCGACGACGGCGTGATGCCCCAGACCATCGAGGCGCTGAACCACGCCCAGGCGGCCGGCGTGCCGATCGTCGTGGCGATGAACAAGATCGACAAGGAGGGGGCGAACCCCGACAAGGTCATGCAGCAGCTGACCGAGTACAACCTGGTGGCCGAGCAGTACGGCGGCGAGACCATGTTCGTGCCGATCAGCGCGCTGAAGCGCACGGGCATCGACGACCTCCTCGAGGCCGTCCTGCTCACCGCCGACGCGGCGCTGGACCTGCGGGCCAACCCCGACAAGGACGCCCGCGGCGTCGCGATCGAGGCGCACCTGGACAAGGGCCGCGGCCCCGTCTCCACGGTGCTGGTGCAGTCGGGCACCCTCCACGTCGGCGACGCGATCGTGGCCGGCAACGGCTTCGGCCGCGTGCGGGCGATGCTGGACGAGCACGGCGACCCGGTCTCCGAGGCCACGCCGTCCCGCCCGGTGCTCGTGCTCGGCCTGACCGCGGTGCCGGGCGCCGGCGACACCTTCCTGGTGGCGCCCGACGACCGGACGGCGCGCCAGATCGCCGAGCGCCGCGAGTCGGCCCAGCGCGCGGCGAGCCTCGCCAAGCGCCGCAAGCGGATCAGCCTCGAGGACTTCGACGAGGCCCTGGCCGCAGGGCGGGTCGAGACCCTCAACATCATCATCAAGGGCGACGGCTCGGGCTCGGTCGAGGCGCTGGAGGACGCGCTGCTGAAGATCGAGGTCAGCGCCGACGTGGAGCTGCGGATCATCCACCGCGGCGTCGGGGCGATCACCCAGAACGACGTCAACCTGGCCACGGTCGACAACGCCGTGATCATCGGCTTCAACGTCCGGCCCGCGGAGCGGGTCGGCGACCTGGCCGAGCGCGAGGGCATCGACATCCGCTACTACTCGGTGATCTACGCCGCGATCGACGACGTCGAGCAGGCCCTGCGCGGCATGCTCAAGCCGGAGTTCGAGGAGGTGCAGCTGGGCACCGCGGAGATCCGCGAGGTCTTCCGCTCCTCCAAGTTCGGCAACATCGCCGGCTCGCTCGTGCGCAGCGGCGTGATCCGGCGCAACGCCCGGGCGCGGCTGACCCGCGACGGGGTGGTGGTCGGCAACGACCTCACCATCGAGTCGCTGCGGCGGTTCAAGGACGACGCCACCGAGGTCCGCGAGGGCTTCGAGTGCGGCATCGGCCTGGGCAGCTTCAACGACATCAAGGAGGGCGACGTCGTCGAGACCTTCGAGATGCGGGAGAAGCCGCGCGCCTGATCCCGCCCATCCCGCACTCGTGGGGGTGTGTGCGTCCCAGGAACCCCTGGGCGCGCACGCACCCCCACACGTGCGGTGCCGAGAGGAGCCACCGGCCGTGCACGTCGCGACCCTGACCCTCGACGTGCTGCTCGGCGACGTGCACTCGCTCAAGCAGAAGCGCAGCCTGGTCCGGCCCCTGGTCGCCGACCTCAGGCGCCTGGACGTCGCGGTCGCCGAGACGGGGCACCTCGACCTGCACCGGCGGGCCGAGGTCTCGTGCGCGGTGGTGGCCGCCGACGCCGGGCACTGCCGCGCGGTGCTCGACCGCGCCGAGCAGCTGGCGGCGTCCCGGCCCGAGCTGGAGCTGCTCTCGGCCCGGGTGCGCTTCTACGGGGACGACGCCTAGGCCGTCCCCACCGTCCACCTCCCGCCCCCGACCACCGAGGAGCCCGCCGTGGCCGACCCGGCACGCGCCCGCAAGCTGGCCGACCGCATCAAGGTGGTCGTGGCCGAGGCCCTGGACCGCCGGGTCAAGGACCCGCGCCTGGGCTTCATCACCGTCACCGACGCCCGGGTCACCAACGACCTGCAGCACGCGACGGTCTTCTACACCGTGTACGGCGACGACGAGGCGCGCGCCGGCACCGCCCGCGCCCTGGAGAGCGCCCGCGGGATCCTGCGCGCCGAGGTGGGCCGCCGCACCGGCATCCGGCTCACCCCCACCCTGGAGTTCGCGCTCGACGCGGTGCCCGAGACCGCCGCCGCCATGACCGAGCTGCTCTCGCGCGCCGCGGCGCAGGACGCCGCCGTCGCCGCGCTCGCCGCGGGCGCGCAGTACGCGGGGGAGCCCGACCCGTACCGCAAGCCGGTCGAGGACGACGACGAGGACGCTGCCGACGAGGACGTGCCGGGTGGCGCCGAGCGCGCCTGAGGGCCTGCTCGTCGTCGACAAGCCGGCGGGCTGGACCAGCCACGACGTCGTCGCGCGCGCCCGGCGCCTGTGCGCCACCCGGCGGGTCGGCCACGCGGGCACCCTCGACCCGATGGCCACGGGCGTCCTCGTGCTCGGCGTGGGCAGGGCCACCAAGCTGCTCACCCACCTCGTCGGCGCCGACAAGGAGTACCTGGCCACGGTGGTCCTCGGGGCCTCGACGGTCACCGACGACGCCGAGGGCGAGGTGCTCGCCGAGGCGCCTCCCGAAGCGGTCGCCGCGCTCACCCCGCAGCGGCTCGCGGGGGCCGTGGCGGCGCTGACCGGCGAGATCCGGCAGGTGCCCAGCGCGGTCAGCGCGGTCAAGGTCGACGGTCGGCGGGCCTACGCCCGGGTGCGGGCGGGGGAGGACGTCGTGCTGGCGGCCCGGCCCGCCACCGTCGGCGCCTTCGACGTCCTCGCCGTCCGGCCGGGCGAGCGGCGCTGGGAGGTGGACGTGCGGGTGGCCGTCTCCTCCGGCACCTACGTGCGCGCCCTGGCCCGCGACGCCGGAGCCGCCCTCGGGGTCGGCGGCCACCTCTCGGCGCTGCGCCGCACCCGGGTGGGCCCCTACGGGCTGGACCGGGCGCGGACGCTGGAGCAGCTGGAGACCGCCGGCGCCGCCGGGCACCTGCTCGGGCTCGCCGACGCCGCCTCCGCCGCGTTCCCCGTGTGGCGCCCGGACGCCGAGCAGGCGCGCCGGCTGGGGCACGGCCAGCGGCTCGCGCCCCTCGGGCTCGCCCCGGGGCTCACCGCCGCGGTCGACCCCGACGGGCACCTGGTGGCGCTGGTCGAGGAGCGCGACGGCGCGGTGCGGCCGGCCCTGGTGCTCGGCGGCCCGCCCGCCTAGGGCTC
Organism: uncultured Quadrisphaera sp.; assembly: GCA_902806005.1. Lineage (GTDB taxonomy): Bacteria > Actinomycetota > Actinomycetes > Actinomycetales > Quadrisphaeraceae > CADCUY01. The sequence goes on from CADCUY010000292.1 coordinate 3,849, forward strand.
AGCGCAGGCCGCCCTCCTGCATCGGGTTGGCCGAGCGGCTGCCCATGACGAACCACGCCGTGGCACCGACGTGCTGGCTCTGGAAGTAGCCGAACCCGAAGCCGGTGTCGAGCAGGCTGGACGCCGCGACGACGCCGGAGCGGGCCGGGAGGGGCCGGCCGCCGACCTGCTGGCCCTGCCCGACCTGCTCCTGGGCGATCCGCACCTGCTCCACCAGGTCGCCCGCGCGGCGCACGTCGCCGCCGTCGCGGCGGTCGTTCAGCGAGGTGACCAGCTGCGCGGTGCCCTCGAGCCACACGCCCCGCGGGTGCACCTGGACCCCGTTGTAGCTCGCCGTCGAGGTGAGGCTCGCGGAGCTGAAGGTCACCCCGGAGACGGTGACGCCGTCCGGCAGCTGGCTGGTGGGCGCCGCCGGGTCGTCGGTGGCGGCGAGCTCGCGCGCCGCCCAGTCGAGCGCTGCGGCGTAGCGCTCGTCGCGCAGCGCCAGCCAGCTCCACACCTGCGGGTCCAGCGGCAGGGGGTCGCGGTTGATCGTCGTCCCGTCGTTGCTGCCGGTGTAGAAGAACCCGCCCGCGGGCTCCCACACGCGCTCCACGAAGGCCCGGGCGTGGTCCGCGTGCTCGCGCCACGACGCATCACCGGTGGCCGAGGCGAGCTGGGTGAAGAAGCTGGTGCAGTCGATGTTGTGCTCGGTCGACTTGTTCGGGACCGGTGCGTTGGCCCCGGTGACGCCGAAGCTGAAGCCTCCGAGGCCCTCCTCCGAGCGGGTGTTGTCCACGATCCACTCGGCGATGCGCAGCGCGCCGTCGAGGTAGCGCCGGTCGCCGGTGGCCGCGTGCAGCTGCACCAGCGCGATGCCCGGCCACGCCATGTCGCCCACGGCGGTGCCGAGGAAGCCGAACTGGAAGCCGATGTTCGCGTCGCCGTTCGGCAGCACGAAGCCGTGGGGCTGCGGGACCCCGTCGTAGAAGGTGTACGGGCCGACGTTGTAGGCCTGGCGCAGCCGCCCGTCGGAGTGGACCGGGTCGTTGTCCTGGGCGTAGAGCAGCCCGTCGCCGATCGTGCGGGCCAGCGCCACGTCGCCCCGGCCCCCCGTCAGCGCCGCGCAGACGGCCAGGGCGCTGTCGTAGACGAATGCGGTGCTGAACAGGCCGTTCTCGTCGGAGTAGCTCTGCGGCAGGCGCGGCCCGTCGCCGTTCTGCTCGGGGTAGGCGTCGGTCATCACCCGCAGGAACTCCACGGCCCGCCGCTCGGCCTGGGTCGCCGACCCGCGCACCGCCCCGGGGGTGGTGGTGGCGCCGGCCCCGGGGGCGGCGGCCACCGCCAGGGCGAGGGCTCCGGCGCCGGCGAGCACCCCCCGCCGGCTCAGGACCGCACCGGTGCTGCTCGTCTGCTCGTCCACGGACGTCCTCCTTCGTTCCCGACCTCGTCGTCGACCGGCGATGCTCGCTCGCGATCTCCGGACTGTCAACACGGAGTGACGGCGAGCGTGACGGTGCGTGGCCGCGAGGGTCTGCGGCCGCCGGCGGCCCCCGGGCAGCGGCCGGGCTACGCTGCGGATCACCGGCACCGTCGCCGGGCGGGGCGAGCGGGAGCGGCCGTGGCAGCGACGCAGGACCTGGCGCGGCGCCGCCGCGCGATCACCAGCGCCTGGGCGCACAGCAACGCCGGCGAGCACCGCGCGGCGGGCACCGCCGTGCGACCCGAGATCAGCGCGAGCTGGAGCCGCTCGCGCCTCGCCGTCGGCGGCGACACCAGCCGCCTGACCACCGCGCCCGTGGTCGACCTCGACGACACCCGGCAGGCCGGCCTGCTGCGCGCCGCCCTGGCCCAGGTCGCGCCGGTGCTCGCCCACGCCGCCGAGGAGGGCGACCTCGTCGTGGCCGTCACCGACCCGGAGGTCCGCCTGCTGTGGACGCACGGGGGCCGGCTGATGCAGCGGCGCGCCGAGGCGGTGGGGTTCGTGCCCGGGGGCTGCTGGGACGAGGCGAGCATCGGCACCAACGCGCTCGACCTCGCGCTGCGCCAGGCGGCGCCCGCGGAGGTGTGGTCGGCCGAGCACTTCGCGCCCGTGGTGCACGGCTGGGTCTGCTGGGCGGCCCCGCTGCTCGACCCGGCCACCGGCCGCCCCCTCGGGGTGCTCGACGTCTCGACCCTGTGGGACCGCGCGCACCCGCTGGGCCCCACGACCACCACCGTGCTCAGCGCCCTCCTCCAGACGGTGCTCGACGGCCTCGCGGGCCCCGGTGCGGCCGCCGCGCCGTCGCTGCGGCTCGTGCTGACGGGGGACGCCGCCAGCCGCGGTGGCGGGCGCGCGGGACCCGGGGCGGCAGTGGTGGGCGCGGCGGTGCTCGGCGGGCGGCCGCTGCCGCTGACGCCCCGGCAGCTGGAGGTGCTCGCGCTGCTCGCGCTGCACCCGGGCGGGATCTCGGCCGACGCGCTCCACGAGGCCCTGTACGGCGACGCCCCCGTCTCCCGGTCGACGCTGAAGGCCGAGGTCAGCCACCTGCGCCACGCCCTCGGCGGGGCGATCGCGTCGCGGCCGTACCGGCTCACCCTCGCCGTGAGCACCGACGTCGACGAGTGCCTGGCCGCCGTGCGGTGCGGTGACGTCGCCGCGGCGGTGGCGGCCTACGGCGGGCCGCTGCTCCCGCGCACCGAGTCGCCCTGGCTGCGGGCCCACCGCGACTACCTCGACGTCGCCCTGCGGCAGGCGCTGCTGGCCCGGCCCGACCCGCGGGCGGTGCTGGCCTACGCCGAGCGGTGCCCGTGGGACGCGGAGGTGCTCGCCGCGGGCCTCGCGGCCGCAGCGCCGTCCGACCCCGCCCGGGCGCTGCTCGCGGCGCACCTGGCCACGCTGCACTGAGGCGCCCGGGCCTGAGCCACCCGGGCCGCGGGGCTCGCGCCAACCCGGCACCAACCCTGCCGACCTAGCGTCGTGGCGCGCGCCGCAGACCGGCCGCAGCGACCCGATGTCCGGCGCACGCAGATGTGGAGACGACGATGGCGCACCCCCGGCCCACCCTCGGCAGCGGTCCCAGCGACTACCGCGACCGGTACGACAACTACATCGGCGGCAAGTGGGTGCCGCCGGTCGACGGCCGCTACTTCGACGACATCGCCCCGCTCACCGGGCAGCCGTTCACCCAGGTCGCCCGGTCCACCGCGGCCGACGTCGACCTGGCCCTGGAGGCCGCGCACGGGGCCTTCCCGGCGTGGGCCCGCACCTCGGCCGCGCAGCGCGCGCTGGTCCTGAACCGGATCGCCGACCGGATCGAGGAGAACCTCGAGGCGCTGGCCGTGGCCGAGTGCTGGGAGAACGGCAAGCCGGTGCGCGAGTGCCTGGCCGCCGACCTGCCCCTGGTCGTCGACCACTTCCGCTACTTCGCCAGCGCCATCCGCGCCCAGGAGGGCTCCGCGGGGGTCCTCGACAACGACACGGTCGCCTACCACTTCCACGAGCCGCTGGGCGTGGTCGGCCAGATCATCCCGTGGAACTTCCCCATCCTCATGGCCACCTGGAAGCTCGCCCCGGCGCTGGCGGCCGGCAACTGCGTGGTGCTCAAGCCCGCCGAGCAGACGCCCTGGTCGATCCTCAAGGTGCTCGAGCTCGTCGGCGACCTGATCCCCGACGGGGTGCTCAACGTGGTCAACGGCTTCGGCGCCGAGGCGGGCAAGCCGCTGGCCTCCTCCGACCGGGTCGCGAAGGTCGCCTTCACCGGGGAGACCACCACCGGGCGGCTGATCATGCAGTACGCCTCGCAGAACCTCATCCCGGTCACCCTGGAGCTGGGCGGCAAGAGCCCGAACGTGTTCATGCCGGACGTGATGGCCGCGGACGACGCGTTCCTCGACAAGGCGCTCGAGGGGTTCGCGATGTTCGCCCTCAACCAGGGCGAGGTCTGCACCTGCCCCTCGCGGGCCCTGGTGCACGAGTCGATCTACGACGCCTTCATGGAGCGGGCCACCGCCCGCGTCGAGGCCATCGTCTCCGGCGACCCGCTGGACCCGGCCACGATGATCGGCGCGCAGGCCTCGAACGACCAGCTCGAGAAGATCCTCTCCTACCTCGAGATCGGCCGCGCCGAGGGCGCGACGGTGCGCACCGGAGGCGGCCGGCGCACCGTGGCCAGCGACGACGGCGCCTACGACGGCGGGTACTACGTGGAGCCGACGGTCTTCGAGGGCCACAACTCGATGCGCGTGTTCCAGGAGGAGATCTTCGGCCCGGTGGTCTCGGTGACCCGGTTCTCCGACCTCGACGACGCCCTGCGGATCGCCAACGACACCCTCTACGGCCTCGGGGCGGGGGTGTGGACGCGGGACGTCAACGACGCCTACCGGCTCGGCCGGGGCATCCAGGCCGGCCGGGTGTGGATGAACAACTACCACGCCTACCCGGCGGGGGCGGCCTTCGGCGGCTACAAGCAGTCGGGCATCGGCCGCGAGAACCACAAGATGATGCTCGACCACTACCAGCAGACGAAGAACATGCTGGTCAGCTACTCACCCGACAAGCTGGGCTTCTTCTGATGCCGGAGGCGCCCGCCGGGCACCGCCGGGTGGACATCACGCCGGCCGCCGCGGCACTGGTGGAGAGCCTGCGGGCCCAGCACGGCCCGGTGGTCTTCCACCAGTCCGGCGGGTGCTGCGACGGGTCGTCGCCGATGTGCTTCCCGGTGGGCGACCTGCTGATGGGGCCGCGGGACGTGGTGCTCGGCGAGGTGGCCGGGGCGCAGTTCGTCATGACGTCGGCGCAGTACCGGCTGTGGGAGCACACCCACCTGACGGTCGACGTCGTGCCCGGGCGCGGCGCGGGCTTCAGCCTCGAGGCGCCCGAGGGCGTGCGGTTCCTCATCCGGTCGCGGCTGCTGACCGACGAGGAGGCGGCCAGCGCGGCGCCGGTGGCCGCCGGGTGACCCGCGGCCGGGCGGCCGAGCCGGCCACCGGCCGCTCGGGCCCCGCCCGCCCCTCGGGGTAGGGCGGGGCAGGGCGGTGGCGCGGGCTCAGGCGGTGGGCGGGGCCGGCGGGGTCTGCCCGCGGCGGCCGGCCCGCTGGCGCAGCTCCGCCACCTTCGCGCGGGTCTTCGGGTCCTTCGCCATCTCCTGCGCCTTCTGCGCCGCGGTGCGGATCACGCGCTGCCCGGCGGGGGTGCGCGCGTAGGCGGTGATCTTGCCGAGCAGGCCGGCCATGGGGTCCTCCATCAGTGGCGGGACGGCGCCGTGGGTCTGCGCCGTGACCTTCAAGGATGCCCCCCGCGAGCCGCCGGCGCGACGCCGGGGACGCCCCCGTGCGCCGCGCCGGAGCTCAGCGCGAGGTGGTGCGGGCGAACTGCCGGGTCGACAGCGGGACGAAGACCGCCAGCAGGATGACGACCCACAGGAGCGTGTAGAGCACGGGGTTCTCCACCGGGAAGGAGCCCGACGGCTGCAGCCCTCCGGTGTTGCCGAAGAACTCCCGCGCGGACGAGGCGAGGGTGGAGACCGGGTTCCACTCCGCCACGATCCGCACGACGTTCGGCAGGGTGTCGGAGGGCACGAAGATGTTCCCCACGAAGGTGAGGGGGAAGATCACCAGGAACGAGATCTGCTGGAACGCCTCGGGGCTGCGCATGAGCAGCCCCACGAGGGCCATCACCCAGCTGATGGCGTAGGCGAAGAGCAGGAGCAGCGCGAAGCCGGCGACCGCCTCGAGGAACGAGCTGTTGATCCGCCAGCCGACGAGCAGCCCGGTGACCGACATGATGATCACGACGAGGACGTTGGTGAGCAGGTCGGAGGTCGTCCGCCCGATCAGCACGGCCATCCGCGACATGGGCAGCGACCGGAACCGGTCGATGATGCCCTTCTGCATGTCCTCGGCCAGGCCGCTGCCGGTGATGGTGGCGCCGAAGACCACGGTCTGCACGAAGATCCCCGGGATCAGGAACTCCGCGTACGACACCCCCGGCGGCAGGCCGCCGATCGCCCCGCCGAAGACGTAGCGGAACAGGACGATGAACATGATCGGGGAGATGAGGGTGCCGAACAGCAGCTCCGGCACCCGCCTGACCTTGATCATGTTGCGGCGGGCGACCACGAAGCCGTCGAGCAGGGCCGACGCCCCGCCGGACGGCGCCGGTGCCTGCGAGCCGGGCCGGGGGGCCGTCGCGGGGCGGCTGGCGATCGAGGTCATGAGGATGCTCCGGTCAGGGTGAGGAAGACGTCGTCCAGGGTCGGGCGCCGCAGGCCCACGTCGAGCAGCTGCACCCCCGCGTCGTCGAGCGCGCGCACGATCTCGACCATCGCCGTGGCGCCGCCGGCCACCGGCACGGTGAGTCGGCGCCCGCCGTCGTCGCCGACCTCGCCCCCCGCGGCCCGGGCCAGCACGGCGCGCGCCGCGCCGACCTGGGCGTGGTCGGCCACCTCGACCTCCACCCGGTCGCCGCCCACCTGGCTCTTCAGCTGGTCGGCGGTGCCGTGGGCGATGGCGCGCCCGTGGTCGATCACGACGATGTCGTCGGCGAGGGTGTCGGCCTCCTCCAGGTACTGCGTGGTCAGCAGCAGGGTGGTGCCCTCGCGCACGAGGTCGCGCAGCAGGTCCCACATGTCGAGGCGGCTGCGCGGGTCGAGCCCGGTGGTCGGCTCGTCGAGGAAGAGCACCGGGGGAGCGGCGACGATGGCCCCCGCCAGGTCGAGGCGGCGCCGCATGCCGCCCGAGTAGGTCTTCGAGGGGCGGTCGGCGGCGTCGGTGAGCCGGAAGACCTCGAGCAGCTCGCGCGCCCGCTCCTTCGCCCGCCTGCGGCCCAGGTGGTACAGCCGCCCGATCATGTCGAGGTTCTCGAAGCCGGTCAGGTACTCGTCGACCGCGGCGTACTGCCCGGAGACCCCGATCCGGCGGCGGACCTCCTGGGGCTCGGCCAGCACGTCGACGCCGGCCACCCGCACCTCGCCGGCGTCGGGGGTGATCAGGGTGGTGAGGACCTTGACCATCGTGGTCTTGCCCGCCCCGTTGGGGCCGAGCAGGGCCAGGACCGTGCCCGTGGGCACGGTGAGGTCGACGCCCGCGAGGGCCTCGACGTCGCCGTAGCGCTTGACCACGCCGCGGGCGACCACCGCGGCGTCGGCGTCACTGGTGTTCAGGGCCATGGTTCGGAGGCTAGCGGCGGGGTGTGACAACGGACCTCTCCCTTTCCGCCGTGCGGCGCGGCGGGTCTCGAGGGGACGGGCGTCCCCGGTCAGCAGACCGCCGCGCGCCCCAGGACTCATCGGCGCGGGCTGCACGGAGCCCGCCGGCTGGCCGCCCACCGCCCCGCGACCCGCACGCGCCTGGCACCCTGGCCCCGTGCAGGTGTGGCGATCGCTCGACGACGTCCCGGCGCCGACCCCGCGCCCCCGCACCCCGGGACGGACCCGCGACGGGAGCGCCGTGGTCACGTTCGGCACCTTCGACGGCGTCCACCGCGGCCACGCCAGCGTGCTGTCGGCCGTGGTCGGCGCCGCTCGCGAGCGGGGCCTGCGCAGCGCCGCCGTCACCTTCGACCCGCACCCGCTGGCCGTGCTCCGCCCGGACGTCGCCCCGGTGCCCCTGGTGACCGCGCCCCGGCGCCTGGAGCTGCTCGCCGGGGTGGGGCTGGACGCCGTGCTCCAGCTGCGGTTCACCCACGAGCTCGCCGCCCAGGACGCGCGGTGGTTCGTCGAGGAGGTGCTCGTCGGCGCCCTGGACGCCGCGGTCGTCGTCGTCGGCGACGACGCCCGGTTCGGCAAGGCCAACGAGGGCGACCTGACCCTGCTGCGCCGCCTCGGCGACGAGCTGGGCGTCGAGGTGGTCGGCCTCGGCCGCGGCGACGCTCCCGCCACCTGGTCGTCGTCGTGGGTGCGCAGCGCCGTGGCGGCCGGCGACGTCGCGGGGGCCGCGGAGGTGCTCGGGCACCCGCACCGGGTCGAGGGCGTCGTCGTCCACGGCGACCACCGGGGGCGCGAGCTGGGCTACCCCACGGCGAACCTCGGCGACATCACCGTCGCGGTGCCGGCCGACGGGGTCTACGCCGCGCGGATGCTGCGCCTGGACCCGCCGGCGGGCACCCCGCCCGAGGACGTCGACCTGCCGGCGGCGGTCTCGATCGGCACCAACCCCACCTTCGACGGGGTGCGCCGCCAGGTCGAGGCGCACGCCCTGGGCCGCACCGACCTCGACCTCTACACCGAGCACGTGGCCCTGGACTTCGTCGAGCGCCTGCGGCCGACGCTGCGCTTCGACAGCGTCGGCGAGCTGCTCGACCAGATGGCCCTGGACACCGCGCGGTGCGCCGTCGTCCTGCGCGCTGGTAATCTCGGCGGTGCCGTGAGATCGGCCGCGGAGCCAGAGAGCCCGGGTGGACCAGCCCCGGAGCGCCGCGCAACGACCACCACCGAGGAGCCCTGAGCCCATGCCGCTCGACGCCGCCACCAAGCAGCGCATCATGTCCGAGTACGCGACCGCTCCGGGCGACACGGGCTCGCCCGAGGTGCAGATCGCGCTGCTGACGCAGCGGATCAAGGACCTCACCGAGCACTTCAAGGAGCACAAGCACGACCACCACAGCCGTCGCGGCCTGCTGCTCCTCGTCGGCCAGCGCCGGCGCCTGCTCCAGTACCTGACGAAGACCGACATCCAGCGCTACCGCTCGCTCATCGAGCGGCTCGGCATCCGCCGCTGACGCGCTGACCACCCCGCCGCGCGCGAGGACCCCTGCGCTGGAGCGCCGGTCCTCGGTAGTGGCCTCCGGGGTCGCGCCACGCGCGGTCCCCGTGGGCTTCGATCGAAGGCCGGAGCCGCAGCGCGCAGGGACCTCCGTGCGGCACCACCGCAGAGGAGGGCACCCGTGGAGGGTCCCGAGATCACCAGCGCCACCGCGCGCATCGACAACGGCCGCTTCGGCGTCCGCACCATCCGCTTCGAGACCGGCCGCCTGGCCCGCCAGGCCGCCGGCGCCGTGGCGGCGTACCTGGACGGCGAGACCATGCTGCTGTCGGCCACCACGGCCGGCAAGCAGCCCAAGGACCACTTCGACTTCTTCCCCCTGACGGTGGACGTCGAGGAGCGCATGTACGCCGCGGGCAAGATCCCCGGCTCGTTCTTCCGCCGCGAGGGCCGCCCCGGCACCGACGCCATCCTCACCTGCCGGCTGATCGACCGGCCGCTGCGCCCGAGCTTCGTCTCCGGCCTGCGCAACGAGGTGCAGGTCGTCATCACCGTGCTCGCGCTGCACCCCGAGGACCCGTACGACGTCCTCGCCATCAACGCGGCCTCCGCCTCGACCCAGCTGTCGGGCCTGCCCTTCTCGGGCCCGATCGGCGGCGTGCGCGTGGCCCTGATCGCCGAGGGTGGCGAGCCGCAGTGGGTGGCCTTCCCGACCCACACCCAGCTCGAGGCCGCCGTGTTCGACATGGTCGTCGCCGGCCGGGTCACCGGCTCGGGCGATGACGCCGACGTGGCGATCATGATGGTCGAGGCCGAGGCCACCGAGGGCTCCTGGGACCTCATCGCCGGTGGCGCCCCCGCACCCACCGAGGAGCTCGTCGCCGCCGGCCTGGAGGCCTCCAAGCCGTTCATCGCGGCCCTGTGCGCCGCGCAGTCCGAGCTCGCCGCGGCCGCGGCGAAGGAGACGGTGGAGTTCCCCCGCTTCCTCGACCACTCCGACGAGGTCCTCGAGGCCGTCACGGCGGCGGCCCGCGCCGACCTGGCCGCGGCCCTCTCGACGTCGGGCAAGGCCGAGCGCGAGGCCGCGACGTCCGCCGTCCGCGACGCCGTCCTCGCCCAGCTCGCCGACCACCCCGAGAAGGAGGTCAAGGCGGCGTTCAAGTCGCTGAACAAGGCCCTGGTGCGCCAGCGGATCCTCGCCGACGGCCAGCGCATCGACGGCCGCGGGCTCAAGGACATCCGCCAGCTCTCGGCCGAGGTCGACGTGCTGCCCCGGGTGCACGGCTCGGCGCTGTTCGAGCGCGGCGAGACCCAGATCCTCGGGGTCACCACGCTGAACATGCTGCGCATGGAGCAGCAGCTCGACACCCTCTCGCCGGTGACGAAGAAGCGCTACATGCACAACTACAACTTCCCGCCGTTCTCCACCGGCGAGACGGGGCGCGTGGGCTCGCCCAAGCGCCGCGAGATCGGCCACGGGGCGCTCGCCGAGCGGGCGCTCGTGCCGGTCCTGCCCGCCCGCGAGGACTTCCCCTACGCCATCCGCCAGGTCTCCGAGGCGCTGAGCTCGAACGGCTCGACGTCGATGGGCTCGGTGTGCGCCTCGACCCTGAGCCTGCTCAACGCCGGGGTGCCGCTGCGCGCGCCGGTGGCGGGCATCGCGATGGGCCTGGTCTCCGACACCGTGGACGGCGAGACCCGCTACGCGGCGCTGACCGACATCCTCGGCGCCGAGGACGCGTTCGGCGACATGGACTTCAAGGTCGCCGGCACCCGCGACTTCGTCACCGCCATCCAGCTGGACACCAAGCTCGACGGCATCCCCGCCTCGGTGCTGGCCGGCGCGCTGACCCAGGCCCGCGACGCGCGGCTGCACATCCTGGACGTCATGGCCGAGGCCATCGACCGACCCGACGAGATGGCGGCCACCGCCCCGCGCGTGATCACCGTGAAGGTGCCGGTCGACAAGATCGGCGAGGTGATCGGGCCGAAGGGCAAGATCATCAACCAGATCCAGGAGGAGACCGGGGCCGACCTGTCCATCGAGGACGACGGCACGGTCTACATCGGCGCGGTCGACGGCCCGAGCGCCGAGGCCGCGCGGGCGGCGGTCAACGCGATCGCCAACCCGCAGATGCCCGAGGTGGGCGAGCGCTACGTGGGCACCGTGGTCAAGACCACGACCTTCGGGGCGTTCATCTCCCTGACCCCGGGCAAGGACGGGCTGCTGCACATCTCCAAGATGCGCGCGCTCGTCGGCGGCAAGCGGGTCGAGAACGTCGACGACGTCCTCGCGGTGGGCCAGAAGGTGCAGGTCGAGATCACCGAGATCGACCCGCGCGGCAAGCTCAGCCTCTCGCCCGTGGTGGCCGACGGCGCTGACGGCGCCGCCGGGGCCGGGGACGCCGACGGCACCGCCGTGGGCGCCCCCGAGACCGTCGACGCCTGAGGTGCGGCAGCCCCCCGGCACCCCCCTGCCGCTGACCGCCCCCGGCGAGCACGGCAGCACCGGCCTCACCCTCGCCGGGGAGGACAGCGGCGCCCTCGTGCGCCGCTCCGTCCTCCCCGGCGGGGTGCGGGTGCTCACCGAGACGATGCCCGGCACCCGCTCGGTCACCGTGGGGGGCTGGGTGGGCGTGGGCTCGCGCGACGAGTCCAGCGGGCACCACGGCTCCACCCACTTCCTCGAGCACCTGCTGTTCAAGGGCACCCCGCGCCGCACCGCGGTCGACATCGCCGAGGCGTTCGACGCCGTCGGGGGCGAGGCCAACGCCGCCACGGGCAAGGAGCACACCAGCTACTTCGCCCGGGTGCAGGCCGCCGACCTGCCGATGGCCGTCGACGTCATCGCCGACATGATGACGTCGGCGACCATCGCCGACGACGACGTGGCCAGCGAGCGCGGGGTGATCCTCGAGGAGCTGGCGATGAACGACGACGACCCCTCCGACGTCGTCCACGAGCGGTTCGCCGAGCAGGTGCTCGGCGCGGGCACCCCGCTGGGCCGCCCGATCGGGGGCACCCCCGAGGCGATCGAGGCCGTGCCGGCGGCGGCGATCCGCGCGCACTTCGCCCAGCACTACACGGCCCCGGGCCTGGTGGTGACCGCGGCGGGCGGGCTGGAGCACGAGCACGTGTGCGCCCTGGTCGCCGAGGCGCTGGCCACCGCCGGCTGGGACGTGCGCTCCTCGGCGGCGAGCCCCCTGCCGCGCCGGCCCAGCGGGGCCGGCGACGCCGTCGCGCCCGCCGGCGCGGGGGGCGTGCTGACGGTCGAGCGGCCGACCGAGCAGGCCAACGTGCTGCTCGGCGGGCCGGGCCTGCGCGCCACCGACGAGCGGCGCTTCACCCTCAGCGTCCTCAACGCCGTGCTGGGCGGCGGCATGAGCAGCCGCCTGTTCCAGGAGGTGCGCGAGAAGCGCGGGCTGGCCTACGCCGTCTACTCGTTCTCCGCCGGCTACGCCGACGCGGGGTACTTCGGCCTGTACGCCGGGTGCTCGACCGCCAAGGTGCCCCAGGTGGTCGAGCTGCTGGCCGAGCAGTGGCGGGCGCTGGCCGAGGGCGGCGTGGCCGCGGCGGAGCTGCGCCGGGCCATCGGCCAGGTCAGCGGCTCGCTGGTGCTCGGCATGGAGGACAGCGGGGCCCGGATGTCGCGGCTCGGCAAGGCGGAGCTGGTGCACGGCGCCTTCACCACCGTGGAGGAGTCGCTGGCGGCGCTGGCCGCGGTGACCGCGGACGACGTGCAGGAGCTCGCGGCCCACCTGTGGGCGCAGCCGCACTCGCTGACCGTGGTGGGGCCCTTCGACCGCGACCCGGTGTCGACGGCCCCCTGAGCCCGACGTCGGCGGTCCCCCATCGGGGACCGCCGGCTCACGGACGGCGGAGCCGCGCACCCTGTGGGAGCGTGCTCGGCGTGACCGCCGGCACCCGCGAGGCACCCGCCCGGAACCGCACCTGGACCTTCGCCGCCGTCGCGGCGCTCGCGACCGTGCCGGGCCTCGTGGCCCGGCTGGCGGGCCTCGAGCTGCCCGAGCCGGTGCTGGCGCTCCTGTACGGCACCGCCATCGTCGGCGCCGCGTTCCTGCTCTCCTGGGCCGCCGAAGCGGCCCAGGTCGACCTGTCCGCGGGCCTCGCCATCGCCATCCTCGCCTTCATCGCGGTCCTGCCGGAGTACGCGGTCGACCTGGTCTTCGCCATCCAGGGCGGCGAGGCGTACGCCCAGCACGGCGAGGCCTGCGCCCCGCCCGGCGCCGAGGGGGAGACTCCCTGCGCGCTGGCGCTGGCCAACATGACGGGCGCCAACCGGATCCTCATCGGCATCGGCTGGTCGCTGATCGTGCTGCTGGCCGCCTACCGGATCCGCCGCGGCGCCACCGTCGGCGAGGTCGGCAGCGGCTCCGGCGACGGCGAGAAGGTCTCCGGCGTCGACCTGCCGCGCGCCGAGGCCGTGCCGGTCGCCTTCCTGCTCCTCGCCAGCCTGTACGCGCTGCACCTGCCGCTGAAGGACAGCATCACGCTGGTCGACTTCGCGGTGCTCGTGGCGATCTTCGTGGCCTACACGGTCCGCGTGGCGAAGGCCCCGGCGGAGGAGCCGCACCTGGTGGGCCCCGCGGCGTGGATCGGGCACCAGGGCAAGCGGGGGCGCCGGACGTGGGTGGCGGTGTTCTTCGTCGTCGCCGGCCTGGTGATCCTCGCCGTGGCCGAGCCCTTCGCCGAGGCCCTCGTGGCCAGCGGCGAGGCGCTGGGGGTCGACGAGTTCTTCCTGGTGCAGTGGGTCGCCCCGCTGGCCTCGGAGGCGCCCGAGCTGCTCATCGCGGCGCTGTTCGCCTGGCGGCTGCTGACCTCGGAGGCGCTGGCCACGCTGATCTCCTCCAAGGTCAACCAGTGGACCCTGCTGGTGGGCACGCTGCCGCTGGTCTTCTCCTTCGCCGCGGGCTCGGCGGTGGGCCTGCCGGTGGACGAGCTGCAGCGCGACGAGCTGCTCATCACGGCCGCCCAGTCGCTGTTCGCCGTCTCCCTGCTGGTGCAGCTGCGGCTGTCGGTGCGCGGCGCGCTGGCCCTGCTCGGGCTGTTCCTGGCCCAGTTCGCGCTCTCCTTCGTCGTCCCCGAGGAGTACACGGGCGTCGAGCTCGTCGTGCTGTCGGCGGTGTACCTGCTGCTCGCCGTCGTGCTCTTCGTGCGCCGGCGGCGCGACGTCGCGACGCTGCTGCGCGACGGCTTCCGCACCCCGTTCAGCCAGCTCGGGGGCGTCGACGCCGACCGGTGAGGCCCGGCGGCCGCCCGCGGTCTCGGGATGAGGGTGTCGGCGTCCTGCCGTACGTTCGCGGCATGAGGATGCCCGGGCGCCAGCAGGACCGCCCCGACCAGGGGAGCGTCGCGGCCACGCGGCTGCAGGACCACGGCGCTGACGACGGGCGCGCGAGCGCGGACGGCGGGCTCGCGGAGCACGGACGGCCGGCCGAGGCCGAGCGCCGCGACGCGGCCGAGGCGCAGGGCCACCCGGCCGACAGCGTCGAGCCGGAGGCCATGGCGGCGCACAGCGCCGAGGTCGTCGAGCCGCCGGTGCTGAGCGACCCGCCGAGCTCCCCGTGGTCCGACGGCTTCGGGCGCACCGCGGTGCGCTGCGGCCAGGCCCTGCTGCTCCTCGCCCTGGCCGCCCTGGTGGTCTACGCCGCGGTGACCCTGCGCCTGGTCATCATCCCGCTGCTCATCGCCGTGCTCCTCGCGGCGGCCCTCGCCCCCGTCGTGACCCGGCTCACCCGGGTCGGGCTCGGCCGGGGCCTGGCCACGCTGGTCACCCTCCTCGCGGCGGTGCTGGTGCTGGGCCTGGTCGGCTTCGTCGTGGTCACCGCGGTGGCCAACCAGATCCCGGCCCTGCAGGACAGCGCGGGGCAGGGGCTCAGGCAGCTGGAGGACTTCGCCCGCACGGGCCCCTTCCCGGTCACCGACGCCCAGCTGACCGCGGCCCGCGAGGGCGCCCTGAACGTGCTGCGCGGCGACGCGTTCCGCTCGGGGGCGATCGCGGGCGCCGGGCTCGTCGGCCAGTTCATCACCGGCCTGCTGCTGGCGATCGTCGTGCTGATCTACCTGCTCAAGGACGGGCCGTCGATCTTCCGCTTCTTCATCAGCGGCACCCGCGGCAACCGCCACACCCGGCTGCTCCACGCCGGTGAGCGCTCGGCCAGCGTGCTGGGCGGGTACGTGCGCGGCACCACCGTGGTGGCGCTCGTCGACGCCGTCATCATCGGCGGCGGCCTGCTGGTGCTGGGCGTGCCGCTGGCCCTGCCCCTGGCCCTGGTCGTCTTCCTCACCGCCTACATCCCGGTGATCGGCGCGGTCGCCGCCGGCGCCATCGCGGCCCTGGTCACCCTGGTGACCAACGGCCCGACGACGGCGCTGATCGTGGTGGTCATCGTGCTGGTCGTCAACCAGATCGAGGGCAACGTCCTCGCCCCCCTGGTGCTGGGCAAGGCGCTCTCGCTGCACCCGCTGGCCATCCTCCTCGCGCTGACCGCCGGCTCGATCGTCGCCGGCATCATCGGCGCCGTGCTCGCCGTGCCCTTCGCGGCCGTCGCCTGGGCCGCGGTCAAGAGCTGGAACGAGGACCGCCGGTCCAGCGCCGAGCTGCTCACCGCCCAGCAGCCGCCGCCCCCGCCGCCCGACCCGGGCAGCCAGCAGGCCGCCCCGCTGCCCGGGGCAGCCCGCGCCGGCTGAGCCGTATGCTCGCGCCGTGCTCCCCACGACGGCTCCGCCGTCCGGAGCGCTGCGCGTCGCGGTCGTCGGCGCCGGGGGGCGGATGGGCTCCGCGGCCTGCACCGCGATCGAGGCCGCCGACGACCTGGAGCTCGTCACCGCCCTCGGGCGCGCCGACGAGGAGCGCCTGGTCGAGGCCGTCGCGGCCGCCGGCGCTCGCGTCGCTGTCGAGCTCTCCACCCCCGGCGCGGCACCCGGTCACGTCGCGGCGCTGGTCGCCGCCGGGGTGCACGTCGTCGTCGGCACCACCGGGTGGGACGACGCGGCGATCGCCGCGCTCCGCGGGCAGCTGGCCGCGGCGCCCGCCGGGACGGGGGTGCTCATCGCCCCCAACTTCGCGCTCGGCGCGGTGCTGCTCATGCGCTTCGCCGCCCTCGCCGCGCCGTGGTTCGAGTCCGTGGAGGTGGTCGAGAGCCACCACCCCGACAAGGTCGACGCCCCCAGCGGCACCGCGGTGCACACCGCCCGCGCCGTCGCCGCGGCCCGCGCCGCCGCCGGCTGCGCGGCCCCGCCCGACGCCACCACCACCGCCC
>CADCUY010000293.1 GCA_902806005.1 uncultured Quadrisphaera sp.
GCACCCGCAGGGCCCGACCTGCACACCACCGCCGGCCGGCTGGCCGCGCTGACCACCCGGCTCGAGGCGGCCCGCACCGGCGTCCCCGCCGCCGCGGCCAAGCAGCGGGCCAAGGGCAAGGGCACCGCCCGCGAGCGCATCGAGGCCCTGGTCGACGAGGGCAGCTTCGTCGAGACCGACGCCTTCGTCCGCTCCCGGGGGGACGCCGCCGGGCCCGACGGCGACGGGGTCGTCACCGGCCACGCCACCGTCGACGGGCGCACCGTGTGCCTGTACGCCCAGGACTTCACCGTGGTCGGCGGGAGCCTGGGCGAGCAGCACGGCCGCAAGATCGCCAAGGTGATGGACCTGGCGCTGAAGGTGGGCGCGCCCGTGGTGGGCATCGCCGACTCC
The DNA here is from genome assembly GCA_902806005.1 of uncultured Quadrisphaera sp. Classification (GTDB taxonomy): domain Bacteria; phylum Actinomycetota; class Actinomycetes; order Actinomycetales; family Quadrisphaeraceae; genus CADCUY01. Next base: position 394 of record CADCUY010000293.1, read on the forward strand.
GGCGGCGCGCGCATCCAGGAGGGCGTCGACTCCCTCGGCGCCTACGGCGAGGTGTTCCGGCGCAACGTCGCGGCGTCCGGGGTGGTGCCGCAGATCTCGCTGGTCATGGGCCCCTGCGCGGGCGGCGCCGTCTACTCCCCCGCCGTCACCGACCTCGTGGTGATGGTCGACGGCACCTCGCACATGTTCGTCACCGGGCCCGACGTCATCCGCGCCGTGACCGGCGAGGACGTCGGCATGGAGGAGCTCGGCGGGGCGCGCACCCACAACGCGGTCTCGGGGGCGGCGCACCACCTGGCGGCCAGCGAGGCCGAGGCGGTGGCCTACGTCAAGGAGGTGCTCGCCCACCTGCCGAGCAACAACCTCTCCGAGGCGCCCGTCCTGCCGGCGCTCGACGACCGCGACCCCCTCGAGACCACCCCGGAGGACCTCGAGCTCGACGCGGTGGTGCCCGACTCCCCGAACCAGCCCTACGACATGCACCTGGTGCTGCGCCACGTGCTCGACGACGGCGACTTCCTCGAGGTGCACGAGCTGTTCGCGCCCAACATCGTCGTCGGCTTCGGGCGGGTCGAGGGGCACAGCGTGGGCGTGGTCGCGAACCAGCCGACGCAGCTGGCGGGCACCCTCGACATCGACGCCTCCGAGAAGGCCGCGCGCTTCGTGCGGCTGTGCGACGCGTTCGGGCTGCCGGTGCTGACCTTCGTCGACGTGCCGGGGTTCCTGCCGGGCACCGAGCAGGAGTACCGCGGGATCATCCGGCGCGGCGCGAAGCTGCTGTACGCCTACGCCGAGGCCACCGTGCCGACGGTCACCGTCATCACGCGCAAGGCCTACGGCGGGGCGTACATCGTCATGGGCTCCAAGCACCTGGGGGCCGACGTGAACCTGGCCTGGCCCAGCGCGCAGATCGCCGTGATGGGCGCGCAGGGCGCGGTGAACATCCTGGCCCGGCGCGAGCTGGCCGCCGCGGCCGCCGACGGCGGCGACGTCGAGGCCCGCCGAGCGGCGCTGGTCGACGAGTACGAGACGACGATGGCGACGCCGTACCTGGCCGCGGAGCGCGGCTACCTGGACGCGGTGATCGCCCCGTCGCAGACGCGGAGCTCGGTGGTGCGGGCGCTGCGCTCGCTGCGCACCAAGCGCGAGTCGCTGCCGCCGAAGAAGCACGGGAACATCCCGCTGTGAGCGGCGGCGGGTCGGGCTCGGGCGGCGCCAGCGCCCTGCCGCTGGTGACCGTGCTGCGCGGGCGCCCGACGCCCGAGGAGGTGGCTGCGCTGGTCGCGGCGCTGTCGGTGGTG
>CADCUY010000294.1 GCA_902806005.1 uncultured Quadrisphaera sp.
CGCGGCCGCCCAGGCCCCCACCGGGCGCGCCACCGTGGTCGCGATGCGCCCGTCGGCCCCCGCGGCTCCACGGGCCCCGGAGCCAGCGCTGCCCCCGGACAGCGCGGCGGTGGCGCCGTGAGCGAGCACGTGCCCGTGGTCGTCGTCGGCGCCGGCCAGGCGGGGCTCTCGCTGAGCTGGCACCTGACCCGCCGGGGCGTGGAGCACGTGCTGCTCGAGCGCGACACCGTCGCCCACGAGTGGCGCGACGGGCGCTGGGACGCCTTCACCCTCGTCACCCCGAACCGCCAGTGCCAGCTGCCCGGCTGGGGCTACACCGGGCCGGAGCCCGACGGGTTCATGGCCCGCGACGAGGTGCACGCCTTCGTGCGCGCCTACGCCGCCTCGTTCGGCGCGCCGGTGCGCGAGGGCGTGGAGGTGACCGGGCTCGAGCAGCGCGACGGCGGCGGCTTCGCGCTGAGCACCACCGCCGGGGCGATGACCGCCGACCAGGTCGTCGTCGCCACCGGCGGCTACCACCGGCCCGTCGTGCCCGCCTGGGCCGACCGGCTGCCCGACGACGTCACCGCGGTGCACTCCTCGCGGTACCGCAGCCCCGGCCAGCTGCCGCCCGGCGCCGTGCTGGTGGTGGGCACCGGCCAGTCGGGCGCGCAGATCGCCGAGGACCTCCACCTCGCCGGGCGCCGGGTGCACCTGGCGGTCGGCTCCGCGCCCCGGGTGGCCCGCCGCTACCGCGGGCGCGACTGCATGACCTGGCTGAGCGACATGGGCGTCTACGACCGGCCCGCGGCCACCCGCCCCGGAGGGGCCGCGGCCCTGGAGAAGACCAACCACTACGTCACCGGGCGCGGCGGCGGGCGCGACGTCGACCTGCGGGCCTTCGCCCTGGAGGGGATGCGCCTGCACGGGCGGATCACCGGGTGGGCCGGCCCGGGCGGGGTGCTCGCCGTGGCGCCCACCCTGGCCGCCTCGCTCGACGCCGCGGACGCCGTCGCCGAGAGCATCAAGGACGACATCGACCGGCACGTCGAGCGCGCGGGCCTCGACGCGCCGGTCGAGGCCCGCTACGAGCCGGTGTGGCGCCCGGACGCCGAGCCGCCGACCCTCGACCTGCGCGCCGAGGGCGTCGGCGCCGTGGTGTGGGCGACGGGGTACCGGCCCGACCACTCCTGGGTCGACGTGGGGGTCTTCGACGGCCGCGGCCGCCCCCGCCAGACCCGGGGCGCGACCACCGCCCCGGGCCTGTCCTTCCTCGGGCTGCCCTGGATGCACACCTGGGGCTCGGGGCGCTTCGCGGGCATCGCCCGGGACGCCGAGCACCTGGCCGACGTCGTCGGGGCCGGCCTGGTCGGCTCCTCGGACCCTGCCCCGGCGCTGGTCTGAGCACCACCCGCAGGGTCGACCTGCTGACCTACTCCACCAAGCCCCGCGGCGGGGTGGTGCACACCCTCGCCCTCGCCGAGGCCATGGCGCGCGCCGGCGCCGACGTCACCGTGCGCACCCTCGGCCGCGGCGGCGACCGCGCGTTCTTCCGGCCCGTCGACCCGGCGGTCGCGGTGCGCGTGGTGCCGTTCGAGGCCCGCGACGGCGAGGGCGTGGGAGAGCGGATCCTGCGGGCGATCGACGTCCTCGCCCAGGACCTCGCCGCCGGCCTCGGCGACCCGGGCGACCGCGGCGTCGTCCACGCCCAG
>CADCUY010000295.1 GCA_902806005.1 uncultured Quadrisphaera sp.
GCAGCTGCAGCTGGCGCGGGCGGGTGGGGAACGCGGCCCGGGAGACCTCCGCCGGCAGGGGGTGCGCGGTGCCCGTGAGCACCACCTGGCGGCCGAGCGCCGGCCAGTGCAGCACCCCGGAGGCCCGCGGGTCCGCCGCCAGGTCGTCGGTCTTCGTCGTCGGCACCGACGAGTGGAAGCGCAGCCCCGCGCCGGTGACGGCCGTGACCACCACGGTGCGCGCGTGCGGGGCGCCGTCGGCGCCGGCGGTGGCCAGCACCATCGTCGTGGGCTCCCCGGCGTCGGCGGCGAGGCGGGCCACCAGGGCCAGCGGGTCGTCGTCCGGGGCCGGCGTCACCTCGTGGACCCCTCCGTTCATCTGCGTGAAACAGCGGATCCCTAGCGTCCGCGGGATGCTAGCCGCGCCGGCCCCCGCCCGGGCCACCACCGCCGCGAACTCGCTGGTCCTGGCCGAGCGGCTGGCCGCCGAGCTCGGCCCCCGCGCCGTCTCGACCGACCCGAGGAAGCTGCTCAAGGCCTCCTCCGACTGGTCGCGGATGTCGCCGGTGCTGATGGAGAAGGTGCCCCCGGGCCGCTACCTGGCCGACGTGCTGGTGCGCCCGGCCACCGGCGAGCAGGTGGCGCGGGTGCTGCAGCTCGCCTACGAGCTCGACCTGCCCGTCACCCCGCGCGGCGCGGGCACCGGCAACTACGGGCAGGCCACGCCGTTCGACGGCGGGGTGCTGCTCGACCTGCGGGCCCTCGACGCCGTGGAGGTCGGCGCGCCCGCCGCCGACGGCAGCGGCACCCTCACCGCGGGCGCCGGGGCCCGGCTGACCGCCGTCGACGCCGCCGCGCGCGCCGCCGGCCGCGACATCTGGATCTTCCCCTCCACCAAGGGCTCGACCATCGGCGGCTTCATCGCCGGGGGCAGCGCCGGCACCGGCACGATCGAGCGCGGCACCACCACCGACGGCTGGGTCACCGCGGTGACCGTGGCCCCGATGGACGGCTCCGGGCGGCTGACCACGCACACCGGCGAGGCGATGGCCCCGTACCTGCACACCTACGGGGTCACCGGCATCCTCACCGAGGTCACCGTGCGCACCGACCCCGCGCGCGACTGGGTGGCGGTCTACGCCTCGTTCGCCGCCTACGCCGACCTCGTCGCCGTCCACCGCTCGCTGCTCGACCTGCCGGTGCTGCCGCGCCTGGCCTCGGCCGACGAGCCGGCGCTCGTGGCGTCGCTGCCCGCGCCGTTCCCGCTCGACGCCACCCGGCACAGCCTGCGCGTGATCGCCGAGGCGTCCACCGTCGAGGAGCTGTGCGCCCGCGTGGTCGCCGCGGGCGGCGCCGTCGTCGCGGTGCTCGAGGACTACGCGGCCACCGACCTGCTGTCGTCGATGTCGTACAACCACCCCGTGTACTTCCGGCAGCGCGCCGGGCACCCGTGCTTCCACATGGAGACCGGCGGGCTGGCGATCTGGGACGACCCGGACGCCGTCCGCGCGATCTACCCCGGCACCCTGCTGCACCTGGAGCTCATGGCGCGGGCGCCCCTGGCCATGGTGGTGGGGGAGTACGAGAGCGAGGAGCAGGTGCTCGCCGGCCTCCCGCGGTTCGACGCGATCGGGATGGGCGTGCACTCCCCGCACCAGTGGTACGTCGACCGCAGCGTCGAGCTCGCCCGCGAGACGGCGCGGACCACCGACCCCAAGGGGCTGCTCAACCCCGGCAAGCTCGTCGCCGCCCCGCCGGTGGACACCCGCGTCACCATCGGGGCCCGCTAGTGCCGGTGGCGCGCTGGCTCGACCTCACCGGCCCCGAGGTCGCAGCGCTGCCCGCCGGCACCGTCGCGGTGCTGCCGCTGGGCGCGGTCGAGCAGCACGGGCCGCACCTGCCGGTCTCCACCGACTGGGTCATCGCCACGGCCGCCGCGGAGGCCGCCGTCGCCACCGTCGGCGAGCGCCACCCCGAGGTCGCCGCCGTCCTGCTGCCCGGGCTGGCGCACACCAAGTCGGACGAGCACGCCTGGAGCCCGGGCACCCTGTGGCTCTCGTTCGAGACGCTGATGGCCACCCTGGTCGACCTCGGGCGCTCGCTGCAGACCTCCGGGATCAGCCGGCTGCTCGTGGTCAACGGCCACGGCGGCAACTCCGCGCTCGCGCAGGTGGCCTGCCGCGAGCTGCGCCGCCGGTTCGGGCTGCGCACCTTCCTCGCCCACCCCTCGGCGCCCACCGACCAGGGCGGGGGCACCAGCGCACCCGGCGAGCACGGGATGGGCGTGCACGGCGGGCACACCGAGACCTCGGTGGTGCTGCACCTGCGGCCCGACCTGGTGCGGATGGACCTGGCGCGCGCGAACGTGCCGCACGGGCTGCGCGACTTCGACCTCATCGGCTTCGGCAAGCCGGTGAGCTTCGGGTGGCTCTCGGACGACTTCGGGCCGGACGGGCACGTCGGCGACCCCACCGGCGCCACCGCCGAGCACGGGAAGGTGCTGTTCGAGGCGGCCGTCGAGCACCTGGCGGCGGTCGTCGTCGAGGCGGCGCGGTTCGACGTCGGCGGGGCGCCCCGGTGAGCGCCGGCCCGGAGCCCGCGCCGCTGCTCACCGTCGTCGACGCCGTGGTGATCCCCGTGGCCGACGGCGCGCCCGACTGGTACCGCGGCTGGCTGAGGGTCGGCGCCGACGGCCGGATCACCGGCACCGGCCCGGGCGACCCGCCGCCGCTGCCGCCCGGGACCCCGCCCGGCGAGGTGCTCGACGCCGCCGGGGCGATGGTCGCGCCGGGCTTCGTCTCGGCGCACTCGCACCTGTTCACCTCGGGCCTGCGCGGCATCGCCGCCGGCTCGACGCTCTACCCGTGGCTGACCTCGATGATGGAGGTCTTCTCCCGCGCCAGCCCCGAGGACCTGTACTGGTCGACGCTGCACGGCTCGCTCGACTTCCTCGCCAACGGGATCACCAGCGCCTACGACTTCCTCCAGTCGCGGGTGGTCTGGCAGTACGACCCGGGCACCGCGGCGGCCCGCGCGGCCGCCGTCCACCCGCTCGCGTACACGACCCGCCAGATGGACGGCGCGGCCGACGCCGGGCTGCGCACGGTCACCGCGATCCGCCTGGACGACGAGCACGGCGCCGAGGCCGACGTGCTCGACACCTTCGCCGCGATGGTCGGCGCCGCCCGCGAGCACCAGGCGCGCGGGCCGGGGCTCGGGGCGTCGGTGATGGGCGCGGTGCAGTGGGCCTCGCGCCCGCGCAGCGCCGAGCTGGAGGCGCAGGTGATGGCCGAGCACGGCATCACCAACCAGGCGCACTTCGTCGAGACCGCGCAGGGCGTGGAGGCCCAGCGGGCGAAGTTCACCTGGTACGACGACGCCGGGGCGCTCGGGCCGTCGTTCGTGTTCGGGCACTTCGTGCACCCCACCGACCGGATGCTCGAGCGCGCCGCTGAGACCGGGTGCGCGATGTCGTGGCAGCCGACGTCGAACGGGCGGCTCGCCTCGGGCATCGCCGACGTCGCCCGCTACCGCGCCGCGGGGATGCGCGTGGGGATGGGCCTGGACGACCAGTCGTGCACCGACACCTCCGACCCGTTCGGCAACATGCGGTTCGGGATGTACGCGCTGCGCGCCCTGCACCACGACGCCGCGGTGCTCCTGCCGCGCGAGGTGCTGCGGATGCACACCCTCGGCTCCGCCGAGGCGATCGGCGTCGACGACCGGGTGGGCAGCCTGGAGGTGGGCAAGGCGGCCGACTTCGTCGTCGTCGACCACCGGGCGCCGAGCACCGGGCCGGTGTGGGACGTCGTCGCGACCTACGTCATGGCCTGCGGGCTGCGGAACCTCAGGCAGGTGTGGTCGGGCGGCCGGCTGGTCAGCGAGGACGGCCGCTGCACCTCCCCGCTCGCGGAGCAGGCCGACGCCGAGCTGCACGCCCGGATCGGGGCCGTCGCCCGCGCCGCCGGGCTGCGGCTGCCGCTGGCCCCCGCACCGGCATGAGGACCGCCCGGTGCTGAGGGTGACCGGGGCGCTGCGGGTCTGGTCGCCGGCCGAGACGCTGGCCGAGTCGCCGGCCGGTGACCTGCTGTGCGACCCCGCCACCGGGCGGGTCGTCGCGGGCGATCCGGCGCCGGCGGCCGACGAGGTGCTCGACGCCTCCGGGTGCGTGGTGACGCCCGGGCTGGTCAACGCCCACCACCACCTGCTCCAGACCGCCTTCCGCACCCTGCCCGGCACCCGCGGGGTGCCGATGGCGGCGTGGCTCGCGGTGATGGCTGCCGCGTACCGCGCCGCCGGCGTCGACGAGGAGCTGGTGGGCGCCGCCGCCCGCGCCGGGCTGGCCGAGGCCCTGCTCTGCGGGGTGACCACCGTGGCCGACCACCACCTGACCTGGCCCGCGGCCGCCGGTGACGGCACGGGCCTGGCCCGGGCCACCGCCGGCGCCGCCGAGGCGCTGGGCGCCCGGCTCGTGCTGGTGCGCGGCAGCGCCGGCGACGACCCGCAGGAGGCGGCGTCCTCCGCGGAGGCCGTCGTGGCGGCGCTGCTCGGGCCCGACGCGTCCGGTGGCGTCAGCGGGGACGGCCGGGTGCAGGTGGCGGTCGGGCCCGCCGGGGTGCACAGCGACGGCCCCGAGACGTACCGGCTGCTCGGCGAGGTGGCCCGCCGCCACGGGCTGCGCCGGCGCACCCAGGCCGACGAGCAGGTCGACGTCGCCGTGGCGCAGGAGCGCTACGGCCGCCGCCCGCTGGAGCTGCTCGAGGAGTGGGGGTGGCTCGGGCCCGACGTCACCCTCGCGCACCTGTGCGCGGTGACGCCCGCGGAGGTCGCGCGCCTCGCGGCGGCCGGCGCCAGCGCCACGCACGCCCCCGGGTGCGACCTGCCGATGGGGTGGGGCGTCGCGCCCGCCGCGGCGCTCGCCGACGCCGGGGTGCCCGTCGGGCTGGGCACCAGCGGCGGCGGCTCGAACGACGCCGGGCACCTGCTCGCCGACGCCCGCCTCGCGCTGCAGGTGGCGCCCCTGGCCGGGCGGGCGGTCAGCGCCGAGGAGGTGCTCGGCTGGGCCACCCGCGGCTCCGCGGCCGGGCTGGGCCGCCCCGAGCTCGGGCGCCTGGCCGTCGGGTCGGCGGCCGACCTGGCCTGCTGGGACGTCTCCGGGGTCGCCGACGCGGGCGTCGCCGACCCCGTCGCGGGGCTGCTGTGGGCCTCGCCCGGGCGGCGCCCGCGGCACGTGGTGGTCGGCGGGCGGGTCGTGGTGCGCGACGGGGTGCTGGTCACCGCCGACGCCGATGACGTCGGGCACGACCTGCGCCGGCTCCTCGCCGCCCGCGGCCGCTGAGGAGGGCCTCAGCGGTCGGTGACGGTCAGCGCCCCGTAGAGCTCCGGGCGCCGGTCGCCGAGCAGGTGCGCCAGCTCGGTGTAGCGCTTGTCGCGCGACGCGGTCAGGTCGAGGTCGGCGCTCGCGCGGTCCCCGTCGCCCGCGGTGGCGACGACCCACCCGTCGGCGCCGACGATGACGCTGCCTCCGGAGAACTCCTGGCCGCGCTCGGTGCCGGTGCGGTCGCAGCAGGCCACGGCCATGATGTTGGCGCGCGCGGCGGCCATGGCCACGGCCGTCTCCAGCGGGGGCTGGCCCTCCGGCCGCGGCCCGCGCGGCCAGTTCGTCGGCACGGCGAGCAGGTCGGCGCCCGCCAGCGCCGCGGTGCGCGGCCACTCCGGGAACCCGAGGTCGTAGCAGATCACCACGCCGATCCGCCCGTGCGCCGTCTCCACCACCGGCGGCGGCGCGTCGCCCGCGGCGAACAGCAGCTGCTCGCGGTCCCACCGGTGCGCCTTGCGGTACACCGCACGGACGCCGGAGGCGTCGACCAGCGCCGCGCTGTTGTGCAGCCGCCCGTCCTCGGCCCGCTCGGCGAAGCCGGCGACGACCACGGCGCCGCCCGCGGCCTCCGCCCACCGCGTGAACACGGGGTGGTCGAGCCCGATGGCCAGCGCCGCCACCTCCTCGGCGGAGGCGAAGACGTAGCCGCAGGTGACCAGCTCGGGCAGCACCACCACGTCGGCGCCCGCCGCCACGGCCTCGCGCACCGCGGCCACGGCCGCGGCGCAGTTCTCCTCCAGCGCGCCGAAGCGGGGCTCGAGCTGGCAGCAGACGACGCGGGTCACGCCGTCACGCTAGGGGCTGGGCGACGGCGCGCCGCGCGGCCCCGAGCGTTCACCCACTCCTCCTCCCACGGCCACCCGCGCCCCGCACCGCCGGGCCTTCGATGGGCGCATGAGCGAGCCCGGCGCCCCGACCCCTCCGACCCGGCGCGCGCTGCTGCGCGCCGGCCTGGTGATGGGCGGCGCCACGGCGCTGGCCGCGCCCGGCAC
>CADCUY010000296.1 GCA_902806005.1 uncultured Quadrisphaera sp.
GCCCGGCTGAGCCGGTCGGGCGCCCGCAGGGCGGCCGTGATCACCGACGGGCCGGAGGCGCGGGCCGCCGCGGCGCGGTCCTGCTCGCCGTCGCCGCCCTGGTCGGCGCCGTCGTCACCACCCTCGGTGTCCGGGCCACGACCGCCGGCCGCCGGGGCGTCGACGCGGGCGGCGCGGTCGGCCTCCGCCCGCTCGTCGAGCTGCTCGCGCAGCTGCTCGGCGCGCCGCTCGGCCGCGAGCAGCTGACCGGTCTGGCCGACGGTGACGTCGAAGGAGGTCAGGGCGACGGCGACGAGGGCGGCCGAGGCGAGCGCCGCGGTGGCGTAGCGCGTGGGCCGGTGGCTCAGGTCGGGCACGGGGGCTCCTGGTCGGTCGGGGACGAGGCGTGGACGGTGGGGCTCGCGCCGTTCCGACGCGTCACCCGGGGCGCGCCGCTCCAGCGCGATCGCACGCAACGTAGCCGAGTGACTACGTTCGGTGCACGGACGAAGGCCGCGCATCCCCCCAGATCCCCTGCAACCGCGCCGTTCGCGGGATGGGTCGGCAGCGTCCGGTCCACCCGTCCGGCCCAGCGGCGGGCCACGGGTCCGGCGGGGAGCGGGAGGCGGTCCCGCAGGGGCACGCCCGAGGGCGCGAGCCGCCTACTCGGCGGCCGTGGCCTCGCGCTGGTCGGCGCGGCCGGCGGCGGGCGCCGCGTCCTCGCTGCGCAGGCGCGCGATGGCGCGCTCGAAGTCGTCGAGGCTCTCGAAGGCCTGGTACACCGAGGCGTAGCGCAGGTAGGCCACCTCGTCGAGCGCCCGCAGCGGGGTCAGCACCGTGACGCCCACGTCGTGCGCGTCGACCTCGGCCCGCCCCGCGGCGCGCACGCTCTCCTCCACCTGCTGGGCCAGCAGGGCCAGCTGGTCCTCGCTGACCGGGCGGCCCTGGCAGGCCTTGCGCACGCCGGCGACGACCTTGGCGCGGCTGAACGGCTCGAGGACGCCGGAGCGCTTGAGCACCGTCAGGCTCGCCGTCTCCGCGGTGCTGAACCGCCGCCCGCACTCGGGGCACTGGCGGCGGCGGCGGATGGCGGTCCCGTCGTCCGTGGCCCGCGAGTCCACCACCCGGCTGTCGGGGTGCTGGCAGAACGGGCAGCGCACGGTGCCGATGCTAGTGCCGGCCGTCACCCGGACGGGCGGACCGGAGCCCTCGCCCTGCCCGGACCGCCCGTTCCGTGGGCATACTGACCGGGCCAGCGCGCGCAGACGGACTCCCGCTGCCCCCCGCCGCCACCCCCACAGGACGGACCGCACCCGATGGCCGACGCCACGACGCCCACCCCGACGCTGCCCGCCCAGACGACCACGGAGCCGGCCACCGAGACGGCGCAGGGCGCCCTGCCGCGCCTGGCCGTCGTGGGCACGGGCTACCTCGGCGCCACGCACGCCGCGGCGATGGCCGAGCTCGGGATGCGGGTGGTCGGGGTCGACACCGACCAGAGCAAGGTCGACGCCCTGTCGGCCGGGAAGGTGCCCTTCTTCGAGCCCGGGCTGCCCGAGATGCTCACCCGCAACGTCGACGCCGGCCTGCTGTCGTTCACCACCGACCTGCCCTCCGCGGTCGACGGCGCCGACGTGGCGTTCGTCTGCGTCGGCACCCCCCAGGCCCCCGCCTCGAACGCCGCCGACCTGCGCTACGTCGACGCCGCGGTCACCGCGGTCGCGGCCGCCGCGACCTCCGACCTGCTCATCGTGGGCAAGTCGACCGTGCCCGTGGGCACCGCCGACCGCCTGCGCGGCATCGTGGCGCGCACGGTGGCGGCGTCGGTGGCGGCCGGCACGCTGCCCGCGGACGCCGTGGTGGAGCTGGTCTGGAACCCGGAGTTCCTGCGCGAGGGCAAGGCCGTCGACGACACCCTCTCCCCCGACCGGATCGTCGTCGGGGGCGCCTCCCCGCGCGCCGAGGCCCTGCTGCGCGCCGTGTACGCGACGCCGCTGTCGAGCGGGATCCCCTTCGTCTCCTGCGACCTGCCCACCGCGGAGCTGGTCAAGGTCTCGGCCAACGCGTTCCTGGCCACCAAGATCTCCTTCATCAACGCCATCGCCCAGGTGTGCGAGGTGGCCGGCGGCGACGTCGCGGTGCTCGCCGACGCCATCGGCCACGACGCCCGGATCGGCCGGCAGTTCCTCAACGCCGGCCTCGGCTTCGGCGGCGGCTGCCTGCCCAAGGACATCCGGGCCCTCATGCACCGCGCCGGCGAGCTGGGGGCCAACTGGGCCGTCTCGCTGCTCCAGGACGTCGACGAGATCAACATGTGGCAGCGCCAGCGCGTGCTCGACATGGCCGTCGAGGCCTGCGGCGGCTCCGTGCTCAACCGGCGGGTCGGCGTGCTCGGCGCGGCGTTCAAGCCGCTCACCGACGACGTGCGCGACTCCCCGGCGCTCAACGTGGCCGCGGCCCTGCACCTGCGCGGCGCCCAGGTGACGGTCTTCGACCCCGAGGCCGGCGAGGCGGCCCGCCGCCTGTACCCGACGCTGACCTACGCCACGTCCACCGAGGACGCCGTCAGCGGCGTCGACGTGGTGCTGCTGCTCACCGAGTGGGACGAGTTCCGCACCGCCGACCCGGCGGCGCTGGCCCCGCTGACCAAGCACCCCGTGCTCGTCGACGCCCGCGCGTGCATCGACCCGGCCACCTGGCGCGCGGGCGGCTGGACCGTGCGCACCCTCGGCCGGCCCCGGGCCTGAGCCGGCGGGGGGTGGCTCCCGGTCACCCCCCGCACCGACGTCACCCTGCGTCGAACACGTGTTGCACTCCCGGGTCCGCACGCCCTACCCTCGCGTCATGGCGCCCCGCGACGCAGCACCCGCCACCCCGACGGTCGCCCCCGGTGACGGCCCTGCGACTGACGCGCCCGCCGCCCCCTCGCTCGAGGGCCTGACGCCCCGGCAGGAGCGGGTGCTGCGCTGCATCCGCGACGCCGTCGAGCAGCGCGGCTACCCGCCGAGCATGCGCGAGATCGGCGAGGCCGTGGGGCTGACCAGCCCGAGCAGCGTCGCCCACCAGCTGAACGCCCTGCAGCGCAAGGGGCACCTGCGCCGCGACCCCAACCGGCCCCGGGCCCTCGAGGTGGTGCTGCGCGACGGGGTGGTCCGCCCGCTCTCCCACCGGGCCCCCGACGGCCACGACGCCGCGGAGGCGCCGGGGCCCGGGTCCGCCGCCGTCGCCGTCCGCGGCCGCACCGGACCCCGCCCGGCAGGGCGGTCGACCGGCGACGGCCAGGGGGGCGCGCACCCGACGATGGCGCCGCTGGTCGGCCGGATCGCGGCCGGCGGCCCGATCCTCGCCGAGCAGCAGGTGGAGGACGTCTACGCCCTCCCGCGCCAGCTGGTGGGCGACGGCGAGCTGTTCGTGCTCCGCGTGGTCGGCGACTCCATGGTGGACGTCGCCATCTGCGACGGCGACTTCGTCGTCGTCCGGCGCCAGCCCGTGGCCGAGAACGGCGAGATCGTGGCCGCGATGATCGACGGCGACGCCACCGTCAAGACCTACCGGCACCGCGACGGGCACGTGTGGCTGCTGCCGCACAACGCGGCCTACGAGCCCATCGCCGGCGACGACGCCACCATCCTCGGCCGCGTGGTCGCCGTGATGCGCAGCGTCTGAGGGCCCTCCGGGCAGCGCTGAGGGCCCTCCGGGAGGAGCGGCGCAGCGCCCTCTGGCACAGTGGCCCCCCATGGGCACGGTCGTCGTCGGGTACATCCCCACCCCCGAGGGTGAGGCCGCGCTCGCCCAGGCGGTGGTCGAGGCCCGGCGCGGCGGCCACGGGGTGCTGGTGGTCAACAGCTCCCCCGGCCACGTCGAGGTCGACCAGAACGTCGTGCGCGGCGCGGCCCGCGCCCGCCTCGACGCGGTGCTGGCCGCCAGCGGGGTGCCGCACGAGGTGCGCCAGCCCTCCACCGGCCGGCTGCCCGCCGAGGAGATCGCCCTGGCCGCCGAGGAGACCGGCGCCGTGCTCGTCGTCATCGGCATGCGACGGCGCACCCCGATCGGCAAGCTGATCATGAGCTCGGTGGCGCAGCAGGTGCTGCTCGAGGTGCCCAGCCCGGTGCTGACCGTGAAGGCCAGCTACGAGCCGGTGGCCTAGCGGCGAGCCGCCTTCCGGCCGCTGCCGGCGTCGCTGCGGGCCCCGGCATCGATGCGGGCCAGGGCCGACAGCACCAGGGCCCGGTCGGTGGTCGGCCACAGCGGGGGCATCGAGGCCCGCAGGAAGCTCGCGTACCGGGCGCTGGACAGGCGCGGGTCGAGCACCGCGACGACGCCCCGGTCGGCGGTGGTGCGCACCAGGCGCCCCGCCCCCTGGGCCAGCAGCAGCGCCGCGTGGGCGGCCGAGACGCTCATGAAGCCGTTGCCGCCGGCCCGGGCGACGGCCTCGGTCCGCGCGGAGGACAGCGGGTCGTCCGGGCGCGGGAACGGGATGCGGTCGACGACGACCAGCTGGCACGCGGGCCCGGGCACGTCGACGCCCTGCCACAGGCTCAGGGTGCCGAACAGGCACGTGGCGTCGTCGTCGGCGAAGGCGCGCACGAGGGTGGGGGTGGCGTCGTCGCCCTGGCACAGGACGGGCACGTCGAGCCGGGCGCGCATCGCCTCCGCGGCGGCCTCGGCGGCGCGCCGGGAGGAGAACAGGCCCAGGGTGCGGCCGCCCGCGGCGGTCACCAGGTCGGCCAGCTCGTCGAGCACCACCGCGGGTGCGCCGTCCCGCCCGGGCGGGGGCAGGTGCGCGGCGACGTAGAGGATGCCCTGGCGGGGGTAGTCGAAGGGGCTGGCCACGTCGAGAGCGGTGTACTCGCCGCCGTCGCCGCCCAGGCCGACGCCCGCGGCGGTCGCCTCGAAGCTGCCGCCCACCGACAGGGTCGCCGAGGTCAGCACCACCGTGCGGGTGCCGAACAGCCGCTCGCGCAGCACCCCGGCCACCGACAGCGGCGCCACGTGCAGGGCCCGCGCCGTGGTGCCGCCGCGCTCGGCGACCTCCAGCCACGCGACGTCCTCGCCCTGGGGCCGCACCTGCGCGAGCCGCTCGGCGACGTCGAAGACCTCGGTCAGCGCGGCCCGCGCGACCTGCTTGCCCGCGGCCTCCCCCTCGGCCGCCGACCCGCCCGCGCCGTCGCCCCTGAGCGACGACAGGGCCTCGCGGGCCGCGTCGCGCACCCCGGCGACGGCCAGCAGCAGCGCCTCCGGCAGGCCCTGGGCCAGGCGACCGCCCGAGTGGTCCTCGAGCACGGCCGCGAGGTCCTCGCCCGCGGTCTCCAACCGGTCGGTGTCGGCCTTCGCACCGCGCCGCGCGGCGCTGGCGGCGGTCGCGACGACCGCGGCGCTGAGCACGCCGGCGGCCACCGAGGTCACCCGCTGGGCGAGCTCGTGGGCCTCGTCGACGACCACGACGTCGTGCTCGGGCAGGATGGTGCGCCCCTCGACGGCGTCGATGGCGAGCAGGGCGTGGTTGGTGACCACGACGTCGACCTCGCGGGCCCGGGCCCGGCCGAGCTCGACGTGGCACTCCTCGGCGACGGGGCAGCGCGAGGCGCCCAGGCACTCGCGGGCGCTGACCGAGACCTGGCGCCAGGCGCGGTCGGAGACGCCGGGCACCAGCTCGTCGCGGTCGCCGGTGCTGCTCTCCTCGGCCCAGGCGCGCACCCGGCGCACCTCGCGGCCCAGCCAGCCGGAGCGCGCGGGCGGGTGGTCGGCGCCCCCGGCGGTCAGGGCCGGGTCGAGCTGCTCGAAGAGGGCGTCCTCGCCGCCGTCCTCGGGGAACCCGCCGCCCAGCTTCTGCCGGCACACGTAGTTGGCGCGGCCCTTGACCACCTCGAACGTGAGCTCGCGCCCGAGCGCGGGGCGCAGGGCCTCCGCGAGCAGCGGCAGGTCGCGCTCGACCACCTGCCGCTGCAGGGCCAGGGTGGCGGTGGAGACCACCGCGGGCGCGCGGGTGCGCACCGCGTGCGCGGCCAGCGGCACCAGGTAGGCCAGCGACTTGCCGGTGCCGGTGCCGGCCTGCACCAGCAGGTGCTCACCGTCGGCGGCCGCGCCCGCCACGGCCCGCGCCATGGCGGTCTGGCCCTCGCGCGGCGCCCCGCCCAGGGCGGTGACGGCCCGTCCGAGCAGCGCCTCGACCTCCTGGTCGCCGGCGCGGGCGGCGGCGGGCTGGGCGGTGGCGGACGGCACCGGACCACCCTAGGCGGGCGTCGCGGGCGGGCCGTGCCGCTCGGGGGAAGAGGTGTGGACGGTCACCCATCCCCGCCGCGGGCGGCTCCGAACCCGCGACGGTGCCCGGGTCGGGTCGGTGACCTGGAGGGGTGCACGC
>CADCUY010000297.1 GCA_902806005.1 uncultured Quadrisphaera sp.
GGCCGCGGGCAGCGCCCTCAGCGGCCGGGCGAGCAGCGCGGCGGCCAGCGCCACCAGCGGCGGCACGAGCAGGAAGACCAGGCGCCAGCTGGCCTCCTCGGCCAGCCAGCCCGCCAGCGGAGGCCCGACCAGCGAGGGCAGCACCCACGCGGAGCTCACCCACGCGAAGATCCGGGGCCGCTGGTCCTCGCTCCAGACCAGCCCGATGACCACGTAGAGGGTGACCACGAGCAGGCCGCCGCCGACGCCGGCGACGACCCGGCCGAGCAGCAGCAGCAGGAACGTCGGCGCCGCCCCGCACAGCACCAGCCCCGCCGAGAACAGCGCGAGCCCCGCGGCGGCGGGCTGGCGCGGCCCGCGGGCGTCGGCCCAGCCGCCGGCCAGCACCATGCCGAACAGCGAGGTGGTGAGGAACAGCGAGAACGCCAGGCCGTACTGGCGCAGGCCGCCCAGGTCGCGGGCGACGACGGGCATCGCCGTGGCGACCGCGAGCGCCTCGAAGGCGATCAGGGAGACGAGGGTCAGGACGCCGACGAGGGCGGCGCGCGAGGCGACCGGGGTCGCGCTCGTCACTCCTGCGGGGAGCCGGGGTTCAGCCCCTCGTAGATCTCCTTGCAGGTCGGGCACACCGGGAAGCGCTGCGGGTCGCGCCCGGGGATCCAGACCTTGCCGCACAGCGCGATCACCGGCTCGCCGGACAGCGCCGACTCGAGGATCTTCTCCTTGCGCACGTAGTGCGCGAAGCGCTCGTGGTCACCCGGCTCGACCGGCTGCTCGACGAGCTCGCGCTCGAGCAGGTCGGTGCCGGCCGGGGAGGCGCCCGGGGCCTGCGACGGTGCGGTGGCCGGGGCGGCGTCGGGGTCCGAGAGGGGCGTGCTCACACCCACGATCGTAGGGCGGCGGGCCGCCGCCCGGTCCGCACCGCCGCCCGCTCAGTTCGCCGACGGGTCGTCCGGGAAGCTCGCCACCAGCGCCCGCAGGCCGCGCTGGCGGCGCAGCACCTGGCTCCACAGCACCTCGGGGTCGTCGGTGAAGGCGTCGCCGGCCTCGCTCTCCAGCACGTACCAGGCCCCCTCGGCGATCTCCTCCTCGAGCTGGCCGGCGCTCCACCCGGCGTGGCCGGCGAAGACCCGCAGCCCCGCCGTCCCGGGCGCGACCACCTCCGGCGGGGCGTCCAGGTCGACCACCCCCACCGAGCCGACCAGCCGGCTGAAGCCCAGGGGGTCGGTGTCGGCGGTGGCGGCGGGGCCGCCGGCCGAGCCCGGCACGCTCACCAGGCCCAGCGCGCCGTCCAGCCCCACCGGCCCGCCGCGGAAGAGCCGGCCGGGCGGGGTGACGAAGCGCTGCCACGCCGGGAGCACCGCCTCGACGTCGACCTCGGTGGGGCGGTTCAGGACGAGCCCGATCGCGCCCCCGGAGCCGGTGTGGTCGAGCAGGAGCACGACGGCGCGGCGGAACGCCGGCTCCAGCAGTCCCGGGGTGGCCACGAGCAGGCGACCCGCCATCGAGGGCCCGTCGGGGCGCCCTGCGCTCACCGGGCCCCCGCGGGCTGCGGGCTCCGGACGGGCAGCAGGGCGCCGAGCGCCACGCCGACGACGTCCGCGGCGGCGTCGAGCGGGTCGCCGCTGCGCCCGGGGAGCACCCAGTGCTGCAGGGCCTCGCTCACCGGCGCGTGCAG
>CADCUY010000298.1 GCA_902806005.1 uncultured Quadrisphaera sp.
GCCTTGCCGCGGGGCCCGGCCGGGGGGGGCCGGCGCCCGCGGCGCGCGGCGCCCCGGGCGCGGTCCAGGTGCTGCAGCCGCTCGTCGAGGTCGAGCTCGGCCAGCAGCCGGCGCACCGTGGTCAGCATCGCGGCGTTGAGCTCGGTGAAGTCGGGGTCGTCGACGAGCACGAGCTCGACCAGGCGGGCCTGGGCCTCGCGCAGCCCCTCCAGGGCCTCGTGCAGGGCCCGCCGCTCGGCCCGGGGCACCGGGGCCCGCGCGGCCCGCGCCGTGCGGGCGGCCTGCGACTCGGCGTCGGTCAGCCGGCCGAAGGCGCGCACGGCCGCCGACAGCTCGTGCAGCACCAGCGAGGTCGCCGCGCGGACGTCGGGGCCGAGGTCCTCGTCGTACCAGGCGCTCGTGGCCCGGGCGTCGAGGAAGGAGCGGAACATGCTGCGCACCGCCACCGCCGAGCGCTCCAGGGCCTCCATGCCGTGGCGCAGCCCCGGCCCGGAGTCGGGGGTGGCGAGCGAGCGCAGGTTCAGCCGCCGGGCCTCCTCGGCGCGCAGCAGGGCGGAGAGGACGTCGGGCACGCCCCGGTCGATCCGGCGGGCCTCGTCCAGCCACGAGGTGGCGGCGGCAGCGAAGTCGGGCCCGTCCCGCCCTAGCGCGCCGACGTCGTCCCCGGCCCGCTCCAGCAGGTCGGCGACGTCCTCGCCGAGGTGGCGGAGCGCGCGTCCCGCTCCGCCCACGGGGATGCTGGGCGGCAGCAGCAGCGTCGTGGTGACGCCGACGGCGGCGCCGATCAGCGTCTCCACGATGCGCTCGCCCGCGGCGGCCTCGGTGCCGTAGGCGCCCATCACGAGCATGGCGCTGATGGGCACCTCGATGAGGTTGGCGCCGAGGCGCAGCACCTGCCCGACGACGATCGAGGCGGCGATGACCAGGCCGAGGCTCCACCACGTGAGCCGGTCGAAGACGGCCGCGAAGGTGACGGCGAGGGCCACCCCGGCGACGACGCTCGCGATCCGGTCGAGGCCGCTGACCAGCAGGCTCACCGGGGTCAGCTGCACCACGAGCAGCGCGGTCAGCGGGGCCAGCAGCGGCGCGCTGCTGGTCAGCAGGAGCAGGGCGACCGCGTAGCTGGCGACGGCCGCGCCCGTCAGCCGCACCGCCCAGGAGACCGCGGGCCGCCCGTCGCGGCGCAGGCGCGCGGCCTGGCCGCGGGCCCACCGCAGCAGCCGTCCCGTCACGGGCCCCATCATGCTCAGCCCCGCCCCGCCACCGGGAGGTCCGCGCCCCGTCTCCGGGCCGCACGTCCCCCCAGGAGTGCGGTCTGGGAGGCGCTGGGACCGCACGTCCCGCCACGAGTGCGGTCGGGAACGTGCGGCAGCGCCCTCGCCCGCGTCAGGGCGCCGGCGCCAGGGGCAGCGCGTCGAGCCCGGGCGGCAGCGCCTCGCACGAGAGCACGACGAGCCGCTGCGTCGGCCGGGTCAGCGCCACGTAGAGGTCGTTCACCCCGCGGGCGGAGGCCCGGGCCAGGGCGGCGGGCTCGGTGAGCACCACCTCGTCGAACTCCAGGCCCTTGACGCCGGCGACCCCGCCGACGGCGACCACCGGGTCGGGCCCGGACACGGCCTCGCGCAGGGCGCCGCCCCCGCCGGTGAACGCCGCGCGCAGGGCCGGCAC
>CADCUY010000299.1 GCA_902806005.1 uncultured Quadrisphaera sp.
GCCCCGCGCCCGCCAGTGCGCCCTGGCGGCCGGTGCTGCGCGCCACCCCGGCCGCCGTGCGCGAGCACCTGCGCCACCGCGACCTCGCCCTGACCGCGGGCGGCCTGACGTTCTACGCCGTCCTCGCGGCCGTGCCGGCCGTGCTGGTCAGCGGCAAGCTCGCCTCCCTGGCCCTCGGCGCCGACACCGTGCGGGCCTTCGGCGCCGCCACGGACGCCGCGCTGCCCGACGCGCTCGGCGCCGGCCCGGTGGCCCGCGGCCTGATCGACGCGGCCGCCTCCGTCGGGTGGATCGGCTTCGTCGCCGCCGTCTTCCCCGCCAGCCTCTACGGCGAGGGCCTGCGGCGGGCGTACTCCGTGCTCGGGCCCGGGGCCCACCGCGAGCGCTTCCTGGGCTGGCGGGGCCGGATCGGCACCCTGCCGGTCCTCGGCGTCGCCCCGGCCCTGCTCGTCGCCGTCCTGGCCATCACCCCGCTGCTGGCGGAGCTGATGTCCGGCGGCATCGGCTCGACCGCGCTGGGCGTGTACGTGGCGCTGAACGTGGACTGGATCGTCGTCTCGATCCCGCTGGCCTGGACCTTCCGCATCGTCGCGCCCGACCACCTGCCCTGGACCGCCGCGATCGTCGGCGGCTTCACCACCGGCGCGTTCATCTCGGGGTTCCTCCAGGGGTTCGTGCTCTTCCTCGCGCTGCCGCTCGACCTCGGGCTGCCCTTCGGCGGGCTGGTGGCCGTCGGCGGCGCCATCGCCGTGGTGCTGTGGATGTGGCTGCTGCACGCGGTGATGCTGCTGGGCTACCTCGCCACCCGCTGCGCGGTGCACCTGCACGCCTCCGCCTCCGCCGGGCCCGGCGTCGCCGCCCTGCGCGGTGCCACCGCGACCTGAGCCGCCCGACCGCCCGAGCCCTCCGGAGGACCCGTGCTCGCCGCCCTCGCCACCGCCGTCGACGACGCCGACCCCCTGGCCGGCCTGGCCGTGCGCGACGTGCCGGTGCCCGCCCCGCCCCCGGGGTGGGCGCGCGTGCGGCTGCGCGCCGCGAGCCTGAACCACCACGACCTGTGGACCCTGCGCGGCGTCGGGGTGCGCCCCGGGCAGCTGCCCCTGGTGCTCGGCACCGACGGCGCCGGGGTGGACGACGACGGCCGCGAGGTGCTGGTGCACGCCGTCGTGACCTCGCCGGGGTGGGCGGGGGAGGAGACGCAGGACCCGGGGCGCTCGCTGCTCTCCGAGCGGCACCCCGGCACCCTGGCCGAGGAGGTGTGGGCGCCCGCCCGCAACCTCGTGCCCCTGCCGGAGGGCCTCAGCGCGGTCGAGGCGGCGTGCCTGCCGACGGCGTGGCTGACCGCGTACCGGATGCTCTTCACCCGCTCCGGCGCCGCGCCCGGCTCCACCGTGCTGGTGCAGGGCGCGGGCGGCGGGGTCTCCACCGCCCTGGTCGCCCTCGGCGCCGCTGCGGGCTACCGGGTGTGGGTGACCTCGCGCAGCCCCGCCAAGCGCGAGCGGGCGCTGGCGCTGGGCGCGGCCGCGGCGTTCGAGCCGGGGGCCCGGCTGCCCGAGCGGGTGGACGCCGTCATGGAGAGCGTGGGCGAGGCCACCTGGGAGCACTCGGTGCGCTCGCTGCGCCCGGGCGGCACCGTGGTGGTGTGCGGGGCCACCTCGGGCGAGGCGC
>CADCUY010000300.1 GCA_902806005.1 uncultured Quadrisphaera sp.
GTCGGCGCTCGCCGCCCTGGCACCCGCCCAGGTGGTCGTGCTGGGCGGCACCGCGAGCCTGGGCACCGGCGTCGACGACGGGGTCCGCGCCGCGGCCCCGGGCGCGCAGCTGCAGCGCCGCGCCGGCCAGGACCGGTACGACACCGCCTCCCTGGTCGCCGAGGCCGGCTACCCCGAGGGCGCCGGCACGGTCTACCTCGCGCTCGGCGACGCCTTCCCCGACGCCCTCGCCGGCGGCCCCGCCGCGGGCGCCAGCGGCGCGCCGCTGCTGCTCACCCGCGGCACCTGCGTGCCCGCCGTCACCCTGGAGCGCCTGGCCGACCTGGGTGCGGAGCGCGTGGTGATCCTCGGCGGATCCCGCGTGGTCAGCGCCGAGGTCGAGGCCTTCACCAGCTGCTGAGGCGGTGCGGCGGCGAGTGCGGGAGGGTTCGACCGTGCTCCCCCGGACCGCCCACGTGATGCTCACCGGCGCCCACGGCAACGTCGGTGACGCGATCATCCGCCGGCGCGCCCTGGACTGGGTGCGCGGCGCCCGCGAGGTGCACGCCTACGTGGGCGCCACCACGCCCGGGTGGGTGGGCCAGCTGAGGTTCGACGATCACGACCGCGTGTACCACCGCGAGCACCTGGTCCGGTGGCTCCGAGGGGTCCTGTTCGGTGCTCGGGGCCGGGTCGTCGTGCTGGCCCCTGGCGAGGTGGCCGTGAGGCGCCGCGAGCTGGCCAAGGAGCTCGGCTTCCTGCTGCTGACCGCCGTCGTGCGGCTGACCGGCGGGACGGTGGTGAGGCCACCCCGGGCGCTGCGGGGGCGCGCGCCCGCCACGGTCGCCGTGCACCGGCTGGCGTGCCGGCTCTCGACGGTGGTCATGTGGCGAGACGCCCCGAGCGCCGCGCTGGTGGGCACCGGCCTGTCCCTGCCCGACATCGGCTTCGGGGAGACGACGGTCGAGGGGGCCCCGTGGCCGCGGCGGACGACGGTGATGGTCACGATGCGCGGCCAGCGGGCCTTCCCCTCACCGGCCTGGGTCGAGGGGGTCACGGCGTTCGCCGGCGCCGCCGGGCTGCGCCTGCAGACCTTCGCCCAGGTGCGGCAGGACGAGGACCGCGCCGTCGAGCTGGCGACCGCGCTCGGGGCCGAGCACCTGGCGTGGGGCGAGCGCGACACCGTCGCGCAGGAGGAGCGCCTGCGCCGGGCGTACGGCGACGCGCGCGTCGTGGTCAGCGACCGGTTGCACGTGCTGGTCTTCGCCATGCTCTCGGGGGCGGTGCCGGCCGAGGTGGTCGACGCGCCGTCGTCGAAGATCCGCGAGCACTTCGCGCAGATCAGCGCCGACGTGTCGCTCGACTCGGGCGGTGCCAGCGCGGAGCAGGTGCGCACCTTCCTCACCGAGCTGGTGGGTCGCCGCGAGCAGCTCTTCGCGGGCCTGGCAGCGGGGCGCGTGCAGCTCGCCGAGGCCGAGCGGCTGGTGGAGCGGCTGGTCGCGGGCCCGACCTGAGCACCTCGTGGCTCAGCCGAGCTTGACGAGGCCCTTCTTCAGCTGGCGCGCCGCCTGGGCGATGCGCTGGGTGTTCTCGATCAGCGCGAAGCGCACGTAGTCGTCGCCCTGCGGCCCGAAGCCCACCCCGGGCGAGAGCGCGACGTCGCACTCCTGCACCACGAGCTTGGC
>CADCUY010000301.1 GCA_902806005.1 uncultured Quadrisphaera sp.
CCCTGCCGTGGTGGGTGTACGCGCTGGCGATCTTCGCAGTCTGCTTCTTCTGCGCCTACCGCGGCATCGTGATCTCGGTGCGGCTGCTCGTCATCATGACGATCTTCGAGATCCTCGTCGGGCTCGCCCTGGCCCTGACCGGCGTCTTCAACCCCGGGCCCGGTGGCGTCAACGTCGAGGGCTTCAACCCCGCGAACATCCAGGACTCGTCGGGGTTCTTCCTGGCGATCGTGCTCTCCATCTTCGCCTTCACCGGCTTCGAGTCCGCCGCGGCGGTGGCGGACGAGTCCCGCGACCCCCAGCGCCTGGTCCCGAGGGCGATCTTCGGCTCCCTGGTGCTGGTCGGCGCCTTCTACGTCCTGTGCGCCTGGGGCCTGCAAGTCGGGTGGGGCACCGACGACCTCGACGCGCTGGCCAGCTCGGCGACCGCACCGGCCTTCGTCCTGGCGGACCGGCTCTGGGCCGGCGGCAGCCTGGTCGTCCTGGTCGCCCTGGTCAACTCCGGGCTCGGTGTCTGCATCGCCTGCACGACCAGCGCCACCCGCACCCTCTACGGGATGGCGCGCACCGGCGCCCTGCCCGGTGCGCTGGCCCGGATCGACCCCACGCACGGCACCCCCGTCGTCGCGGTCGTCGTCCAGCTCGGCGTCGCCGTCACCATCTGCCTCGCGGTGGGCATCCCGCTGGGCCCGTACGACCTGTTCAACGTGCTGGGGACGACCGGCACCTTCGCGTACATCCCGATCTTCATCCTGATGAACGTGGCGGCGTTCCTGTTCTTCCGCACGAAGCACCCCGAGGAGTTCAACGTCCTGCAGTTCGTGGTCTGCCCGATCATCTCCACCGCGGCGCTGCTGACCATCGGCTACCGGAGCCTGGTGCCCCTGCCGGAGATGCCCATCGCCCTGGCGCCGCTGATCGCCGTGACCTACATCCTCGCCGGGGTCGCCATCCTCTTCGGCCGCAACCTCCGTCCCGGCAAGCGCGGGTGGATGGCCTCCGCGGGCGAGATCCCCGGCCTGCGTTGACCGCTACGGTGCGCGAGGAGGAGTGGGGCGCCGACCATCACGGAGGACAGGTGCGAGCGGGACGCCAGCAGACGATCCTGCAGCTGCTCGACGCTCGGGGGAAGGTGAGCATCGCCGAGCTCAGCGGCCGGTTCGCCGTCTCGGAGATGACCGTCCGCCGCGACCTGGCGCAGCTCGAGGGCGAAGGGCTGCTCCGCCGCACCCACGGCGGCGCCGTCCACGTCCAGAGCGGCAGCTTCGAGCCGCCCCTCGCCCTGCGCTCGCGGCTGCACGTCAGCGCCAAGCAGGCCATCGCGGCGATGGTCGCCAGGGAGGTCCAGGACGGCCAGACCCTCGTGCTCGACGGGGGCAGCACCGGGATCGCCATCGCCGAGGCCCTCGTCGGGCGCACCCTGACCGTCTGCGCCCTGAACCTGAGGGCCGCCGCCGTCCTGGCCTCCTCCCCGGAGACCACGGTGATGGTCCCGGGAGGCCAGATCCGCCACGGCGAGCAGTCCCTGGTCGGCCCCGCCGCGGAGCGCACGCTGGCCGACCACCGCTTCGACACCTACCTGATGACCGCGTCCGCGGTCGAGGCCGCCGCGGGCGCCACCGAGTGGAACGTGTCCGACGCGGCCGTCAAGCGCGCTGCCCTGGCCAGCTCCGGGCGCTGCATCCTGGCCTGCGACTCCTCCAAGTTCGGCCACACGGCCTTCGCCCGGGTCGCCGCGCTGGACCAGGTGGACCTGATCGTCACCGACGCCGCCCTGGACGCCGACCAGCGCCGGGCGGTCGACGCCGGCGGCTCCCTGCTCCGCCTCGCGTGAACCCCGCACCCCCGCCGCCCGTGCCTCACGATGGAGGAGATCCCATGCCCACCCCCCTGCCCGCCCAGGTCGACACCGTCGTCGTCGGCGCCGGCACCGGCGGAGCCGCGCTGACCGGCGTCCTGGTGGCGAACAGCGGCGAGTCGGTCCTGCTGCTCGAAGCGGGGCCCGACTACGGCGCCTACGCCGACGGGCGGTGGCCCGCGGACGTGCTGAACGCCAAGGACATCCCGCTGTCCCACGACTGGGGGCTCACCGGGCAGGCCACCCCGGGCCGCCAGCTGGACCTGCCCCGGGCCAAGGTGATCGGCGGCTGCTCCTCCCACAACGGCTGCACCGCCTCGATCAGCGCCCGCGAGGACTACGACGACTGGGCCGCGCGGGGCAACCCCGGGTGGGAGGCGGCCGTGGTCGAGCCGGTGCTGGAGTGGGTCCGCGACCGCTTCAGGGTGCGGCGGTACCGGAGGGAGGAGCTGACCTCCGCGCAGGAGGCGTTCGTCCACGCGGGCCTGGCCGTCGGGCTGCCCTTCGCCGACGACCTCGACGACATCGAGGCCGGGGTGGGCATCGGGCCCATGCCGGTCAACATCGTCGACGGGGTGCGCTGGAACGCCGCCGTCGCGTTCCTCGACCCGGTCAGGGACGCGCCGAACCTGACCATCGCCGGGGACACCGCGGTGCAGCGGCTGGTCTTCGAGGGGACCACCGTGACCGGCGTCCTCGTCGACGGGCCCGACGGTCCGACCGTCGTCCGCGCCGGCCGGGTGGTGCTCGCCGCCGGCGCCTACCACTCCCCCGCCCTGCTGCTGCGCTCCGGCGTCGGACCGGCCGCCGACCTGACCGCCCTGGGCGTCGACGTCGTCGCCGACCTGCCGGGCGTCGGGCAGCACCTGCTCGACCACCCCTGCGTCGGCCTGAACTTCCACGGCGAGCCCGGCCTGCTGGACGACCTGGCGGAGAAGGAGTGGAACCCCGACGAGCAGAGCCTGGGCCGGGCCCGGTCGAGCCGCTGCGACGACGGGCCCTACGACATCCACGTGTTCATGGTGGCCGGCGCCAACACCGGCCACCCCGGCCTGCCACCGATCAGCCTCTACGGCGGCGCCATGCGCGCCGTCTCGCAGGGGCGGGTCACCCTGAGCAGCGCCGACCCCCGCGCCGACCCGGTGGTCGACCACCGCTACGGCAGCGACCCCGACGGGCACGACCGCACCGTGCTCGCCGAGTCCCTGGAGCTGCTGCGGTCGATGTGCGCCGTGCCCGAGCTCGCCGCGGTGCTCGGCGAGGAAGCCGTGAACGGCGACCCGCTCGACAGCATCGTCAACTACTGCCACCCCGCCGGCAGCTGCATGATGGGCCCCGCCGACGACCCGGCCGCCGTGGTCGACGCCACCGGCGCCGTCCACGGGGTCAGCGGCCTGCACGTCGCGGACGCCTCGATCATGCCCGCCATCACCCGCGGGAACATCAACCTCCCCACCGCCATGATCGGCGCCCGCGTCGCCGCCGGCCTGCTCGGGATGGACCCGGCGGAGGCGGTGCGGCGCGAGCCCGACCTGCAGCCACCAGCAGCCATCACCGTCTACGCGAGGACCCCCGCATGAGCGAGACCACGACCACGCCGTTCGAGCGCGACGTCGCCGAGCAGCCCGCGGCGCTGCAGCGCCTGGCCGACGCGCCGGCCACCGACCTGGGGCTGCTCACCTCGCGCGAGTGGGAGCGGGTCGTGCTCACCGGCATGGGCTCCTCGCACTACGCCGGCCTGCCCACCTGGCGCCGGCTGACCGCGCTCGGCCGCAGCGCCTGGGCCGTCGACACCGGCCAGCTGCTCGACGACGACGCCCTGCTCACCGAGGGGACGCTGCTGGTGGTCACCTCGCAGTCCGGTGCCAGCGGCGAGGTCACCGAGCTGCTCCGCCGGCGCGAGGGCGGGCGGGTCGCCGCTGCCGCGGTGGTCGGCATCACCGACGACCACGACAGCCCCCTCGCCCGGTCCGCCGACCTGGTCGTCCCCCTGCACAGCGGCCCCGAGGCCACGGTGAGCACCAAGAGCTACCTCAACACCCTCGCCGTCCACCGCCTGCTGCGAGCCGCCGTCGCGGGCGAGGACGGCGAGCAGGTGCGGCGCTCGGAGCTGCCCGACGCCGCAGCCGCCGTCCAGCAGGTCATCGACGGGGTGGACCTGTCGGCGATCGCCACCGCGACGGCGCAGCACCCCGCCCGGCGCCTGGCGTTCATCGGGGCCCGCGACAGCGCGGGCACCGCCCTGTTCGCCGCCCTGATCACCAAGGAGGCCGCGAAGGTCGCCGCGGAGGGGTACGTGGGGGGCCAGTTCCGCCACGGGCCGTTCGAGCTGGCCGGCGACGGCCTGACCGCCGTCGTCTTCACGCCCGAGCGGGGGGCCCTCGACGCCAGCCTCCGGCGGCTCGTCGGTGACCTCCTCGCGGCCGGCACCCGCGTCGTCGTCGTCGGCGACGAGGGCTCGGGAGCCACCGCGACGGTCCCCGTCGGCGGCACCGGCGACCTGGCCTTCGCGGCCGCCAGCGCCGTGGTGGCCGAGCTGTTCGCCGTCGACCTCGCCCGGGCCAACGGCGTCGTCCCCGGGGCCTTCCTCCACGGCAGCAAGATCACCACCACCGTCTGATGGCCCAGGCCCCGCCCACGACCCCGGGCGTCGTCGTCGGCGTCGACATCGGGGGCACCGGCACCCGGCTGGTGGCCGTCGACCCCTCGACGCGGGCGGTGGGTGAGCGGACCACCGTCGCGACGCCGAGGGCTGGGACGCCGCAGGAGCTCGTGGACTTCCTGACCGCCCACGTCCAGCGCGTCAGCGGGGGACGCCGACCGCTCGCCGTCGGCGTCGGCGCCAGCGGGCCGATCGATCCCGACGGCACCGTGCGCAACCCCGACACCCTCCCCGCCTTCACCGGCCTGCCCCTGCGAGCGGTGCTCTCCGGCCTCACCCCGGGGCCCGTCGTCATCGACAACGACGCGGTCTGCGCGGCGGTCGCCGAGCACGCGGTCGGCGCGGCCCAGGGCAGCCCGCGCTCGCTGCACGTCACCCTGGGCACGGGCGTCGGCGTGTGCCTGCTCACCGGCGAGACGCCGTTCCGGCTGCACGACGGCTCGCACCCCGAGGGCGGGCACATCGCGGTCTCGGTGCCCACGGACCCGTGCTACTGCGGCCGCCGGTGGTGCTGGGAGCAGGGGGCGTCCCGGCGGGCCCTGCAGCGCGCCGCGGCCGCGGTCCTCGGGCGACCGCCCGAGGACCGCGGCGCGCTGTCCGAGCTCGCCGCGCGGGCCGGGCGCGACGACCCGGTCGCCCTCGGCGTCTACGAGCGCTACGGGGAGGCCGTCGCCGACGGGCTCGGCACCCTGCTCGCCCTCTACGGACCGGCCACCGTCGTGATCGGCGGCAGCGGCTCCGAGCACCTCGAGCACTACCGGCGCGCCCTGGAACGGTCCCTCGCCGCCGTGCGGGGGTGGGTGCCCGAGCACACCGTGGTCGGGACCCGGCTGGACGACCACGGCGGCGCCATCGGTGCGGCGCACCTGGCGCTGCAGGGCGGGGTGGAGGCGGTGCGTCCGCGCCGGCGAGGGGCTGGTTCGGACGGCAGCACCACGGCAGACTGGGGTGTCAGCTCCGCGCGACCAGCCGAGGGGTGGAGCCCGTGACCGAGAAGATCCGCCCACCGCGGTGGCTGAAGCCGGTGAACCTCGTCCTGCGCGCCGCCGGCCGCCTGGGCCTGGGCTGGGCCCGCGAGCTGCCCGTGCTCGTCCTGACCGGGCGCCGCACCGGCAAGCTGCGCCACACCCCGGTCTCGGTGCTCGAGCTCGACGGCCACCGCTACCTGCTGGCCGGGTTCCCGGGCGCCGACTGGGCCGCCAACGCCCGCGCCGCCGGGAAGGGCACCCTCGCCGTCGGCCGGCGCGAGGAGCCGGTGCGGCTGGTCGAGCTCTCCCCGGCCGAGGCCGTGCCCGTGCTGCGGGCGTGGCCGGTGCGCATCCCGCAGGGCGCGAAGATCATGCGCGACGCCGGCGTCGTGGCCGACCTGGAGCCCGACTCCTTCGAGGCCCTCGCCGGCCGCTGCGCGGCGTTCCGCCTGGAACCGCTCACCTCGGCCTGAGCGGGCACGTCACGGGGGCTCAGAGCAGGCGCTCGGCCGGGGCCGCGCCCGCACCCGCCGCCAGGAGCGGCGCCGGCCGCGACGACCGGACGGCGAGCACCTCGCCCACCACGGCCGCGGCGATCTCCGCCGGGGTGCGCGCGCCGAGGGCCAGCCCTGCGGGGGCGCGGACGACGTCGCGCCGCGGGCCGTCGCCCAGCGCGTCGGCCAGCAGCCGCGCCACGCGCGGGCGGGAGCCGACCAGGCCGACGTACAGCGGCGCGGCGGCCCGCTGCTCACCCAGCACGGCGCTCACGGCGGCCAGGTAGTAGAGCCAGTGCCGGCTGGCGACCACCACGGCGGTG
>CADCUY010000302.1 GCA_902806005.1 uncultured Quadrisphaera sp.
CGGGCTCCGCCGGCGCCGCCGCGGCGACCGGGCGGTTGCCGCGGGCGGCGCGACCGGTGGCCGCCTCCGCCTCGCGGACCGTCGCGGCCTTCGCCGTCAGCGGCTCGAGCACCAGCTCGATCACCGCCATCGGCGCGTTGTCGCCCTTGCGGGCGCCGATCTTCGTGATCCGGGTGTAGCCGCCCTCGCGCTCCGCGACGGCGGGGGCGATCTCGGTGAAGAGCTCGTGCACCACCCCCTTGTCGCGGACCACGGCGAGCACCCGCCGCCGCGCGGCGAGGTCGCCGCGCTTGGCGAAGGTCACCAGCCGCTCGGCGAAGGGGCGCAGCCGCTTGGCCTTGGCCTCGGTGGTGGTGATGCTGCGGTGCTCGAACAGCTGCGTCGCGAGGCCCGCGAGCAGCAGGCGCTCGTGCGCCGGGCCGCTGCCGAGGCGCGGTCCCTTGGTGGGCGTGGGCATCGTGTCGTCTCCTGGTCGGGTGCTGCTGGTCGGGCGGCCGCAGCGCGGTCGGGGGGTGGGCCCGGTGGGCTCAGTACTGCTCGGTCTCGGCGTACGCCGAGTCGTCGTCGACGCCGTCGGCGCCGAAGCTGTCCACGGCGAGGCCGGGGTCGAACCCGGGCGGGCTGTCCTTCAGCTGCAGGCCGAGGCCGACGAGCTTGGCCTTGACCTCGTCGATGGACTTGGCGCCGAAGTTGCGGATGTCCATGAGGTCGGCCTCGCTGCGCGCGGTCAGCTCGCCGACGGTGTGGATGCCCTCGCGCTTGAGGCAGTTGTAGGACCGCACGGTCAGCTCGAGGTCCTCGATGGGCAGCGCGAGGTCGGCGGCCATCGCGGCGTCCGTCGGCGAGGGGCCGATGTCGATGCCCTCGGCCTCGACGTTCAGCTCGCGGGCGAGCCCGAACAGCTCGGTGAGGGTCTTGCCGGCGCTGGCCACCGCGTCGCGGGGCTCGGTCGACGGCTTGGTCTCGACGTCGACGACGAGGCGGTCGAAGTCGGTGCGCTGCTCGACGCGGGTGGCCTCGACCTTGTAGGTCACCTTCAGCACCGGCGAGTAGATCGAGTCGATCGGGATGCGGCCGATCTCGGCGTCGGCGTCCTTGTTCTGGTTCGCCGAGACGTAGCCGCGGCCGCGCTCGACGGTCAGCTCCAGCTCCAGGCGGGCCGTGTCGTTCAGCGTGGCCAGCACGAGCTCGGGGTTGTGCACCTCGACGCCGGCGGGCGGGGTGATGTCGCCGGCGGTGACGACGCCCGGGCCCTGCTTGCGCAGGTACATCACGACCGGCTCGTCGTGCTCGCTGGCCACGACGAGGGTCTTGATGTTGAGGATCATCTCGGTGACGTCCTCCTTGACCCCGGGGATCGTCGTGAACTCGTGCAGCACGCCGTCGATGCGGATGGAGGTGACGGCCGCGCCCGGGATCGACGAGAGCAGCGTGCGGCGCAGGGAGTTGCCGAGGGTGTAGCCGAAGCCGGGCTCGAGCGGCTCGATGACGAACCGGGAGCGGTGGTCGGAGACGACCTCTTCGGTGAGCGAGGGGCGCTGGGCGATGAGCACTGTGGTGACCTTCCTGGCGGGGGTCCGCTATATGACCCCGTGGGTGTGGGTGGTGCGGTGGAGCCGGTGGTGCGGTGGGGCAGGTGGGTCAGACCCGGCGGCGCTTGGGCGGCCGGACGCCGTTGTGCGGCGTGGGGGTGACGTCCTGGATCACGCCGACCTCCAGGCCGGTGGCCTGGATGGAGCGGATCGCGGTCTCACGGCCGGATCCGGGGCCCTTGACGAAGACGTCGACCTTGCGCATGCCGTGCTCCTGGGCGCGGCGGGCGGCGGCCTCGGCGGCCAGCTGCGCGGCGAAGGGCGTCGACTTGCGGGAGCCCTTGAAGCCGACCTGGCCGGCGGAGGCCCACGAGATGACCGCGCCCGAGGGGTCGGTGATCGAGACGATGGTGTTGTTGAACGTCGACTTGATGTGCGCCTGGCCGAAGGCGACGTTCTTGCGCTCCTTCTTGCGGGGGCGGCGCGTGCCGGGCGTCGTGCGGGTCTTGGGGGGCATCGCTGTCTCTCCTGGTGGTCTGCGGGGGTCGCTGCGGGTCGCGCTGCGGCGGACGGTGGCTCGAGGCGCCCGTCGGGCGCCCGCGGGCTACTTGCGCCCGGCCTTCTTCTTGCCGGCCACCGTGCGCTTCGGGCCCTTGCGGGTGCGCGCGTTGGTCTTCGTGCGCTGCCCGCGCACCGGGAGGCCGCGACGGTGCCGCAGGCCCTCGTAGCTGCCGATCTCGACCTTGCGGCGGATGTCGGCGGCGACCTCGCGGCGCAGGTCGCCCTCGACCTTGAAGTTCGCCTCGATGTAGTCGCGCAGCTGCACCTGCTCGGTGTCGCCCATGTCGCGCACGCGCAGGTCGGGGCTGATGCCGGTGGCGTCCAGCAGCTCCTTGGCGCGGGTGCGCCCGACGCCGTAGATGTAGGTCAGGGCGACCTCGAGCCGCTTCTCGCGGGGCAGGTCGACGCCGACGATGCGGGCCATGTGGTTCCTCCGTGGATCACCCGGGGGTCTGGGCCACCGCCGTCCCGCTGCTGCGGGCCCCGGCCCCCGGGCCGGGGGCGTCCGGGCTCCCCGGTGGTGCGGGAGCCGTGGGCGGTGCTGGTCAGTGCTGGTGGAGCGGTCGTGCCGGTGGAGCCGTGGTGCTGGTGGCGCTCAGCCCTGGCGCTGCTTGTGGCGCAGGTTCTCGCAGATCACCATGACCCGCCCGTGCCGGCGGATCACCTTGCACTTGTCGCAGATCTTCTTGACGCTGGGCTTGACCTTCATGGCTGTCCTCGGGGCTGTGCAGGTCGGGTGGGCAGGGGGCGCGGGGTCACTTGTAGCGGTAGACGATCCGGCCGCGCGAGAGGTCGTACGGGCTCAGCTCCACCACCACGCGGTCCTCGGGCAGGATGCGGATGTAGTGCTGCCGCATCTTGCCGGAGATGTGCGCGAGGACCTTGTGGCCGTTGGAGAGCTCGACCCGGAACATCGCGTTCGGCAGGGCTTCGACGACCGCACCCTCGATCTCGATGACGCCGTCCTTCTTGGCCATGTCCTCCGCTCACCGGCCGACGCGCAGCGCGCGGGAGCGCGACCGGTCGACCTCATCATCTGGGGTGGGGCGCTCCCTGGGTGAGGACGGGCCCCGTGCAGCCGTAGACGGCCGACAGGCCATCCTACGTCACGCGCACGACCGCCGCGGACGGGGAGATCGCCCGGCGCCGGGGCTCAGGCCAGCGGGGCCACGGCCACGCCGAGCGCGCCCAGGGCTGCCTCGCCGCCGTCGTGCGCGGTGAGCACCCAGGGGCCCCGCTCGGTCAGGGCCACCGTGTGCTCCCAGTGCGCGGCGCGGGAGCCGTCGCGGGTGACCACGGTCCAGTCGTCGTCGAGGACGTCGGTCTCGGCGTCGCCGCGGACCACCATCGGCTCCACGGCCAGGCACAGGCCGGGCCGCAGCCGCATCCCGGCCCCGGTGCCGAGCCCGCGCGAGCGGGTGCGGTGGTTGAGCACCTCGGGGGCCTGGTGCATCTGCGTGCCGATCCCGTGGCCGGTGTAGCCCTCGACGACCTCCAGCGGGTGCCCGTCGGGGCCCGGCGAGGCGTCGACGGCGTCCTCGACCGCCGCGCCGACGTCGCCGAGGCGCTCGCCGACGGCCACGGCCGCCAGGCCGGCCCACATCGCCGCCTCGGTCGCCGCGACCAGGTGCGCGTCGCCGGCGTCGGGCGCGGCCCCGTCCTCGGCCGGCAGCACGAGCGAGAAGGCGGCGTCGCCGTGCCAGCCGTCGACGATCGCGCCGCAGTCGACGGAGAGGACGTCGCCCGGGCGCAGCGCCAGGGGGCCCGGGATCCCGTGGACGACCTGCTCGTTGACCGAGACGCACAGCACCGCGGGGAAGCCGTGGTACCCGAGGAAGGAGGGGGTCGCCCCGGCGGCGGCCATGACCTCGCCGGCCACCGCGTCGAGGTCGGCGGTGGTCAGCCCCGGCCGGGCCGCGGCGCGCACCGCGGCCAGCGCGTCGGCGACCACGAGGCCGGCCCGGCGCATGGCCACCACCTGCTCGGGGGTCTTCAGCTCCACCCGGTCGCGTCGGCGCACGGTCGCTCCGACGCCGCTCAGCCGTGCCGCGGGCGCGGCGGCGACCAGGTCGCCAGGGCCTCGGCGATGCGGTCGCCGACATCGCCGACGTCGCCCGTGCCGTCCACGCGCACCAGCTGCCCGCGGGCGTCGTAGGTGGCGGCGAGCGGCCCGGTCTCCGTGGCGTACAGCGCGAGGCGGTGGCGGACCACGTCCTCGCTGTCGTCGCTGCGCCCCTCGGTGCCCGCGCGGCGCAGCAGGCGCTCGACGACCACCTCCTCGTCGGCGGTCAGCTCCAGCGCGAGGTCGAGCGGGGTGCCCGCGGCCTCGAGGACGGCGTCGAGGCGCTCGACCTGCGCGGCGGTGCGGGGGTACCCGTCGAGGAGGAACCCGCCGGCGGCGTCGGGCTCGGCCAGCCGCGCGGCGACCATGGCGTTGGTGACCTCGTCGGGCACGTACTCCCCCGCGTCGAGGTACCGCTGGGCGGCGGCGCCGAGCTCCGTGCCCTCCCGCGCGTTGCGGCGGAAGATCTCGCCGGTGGAGACGGCCGGCACCCCGAGCAGCTCGGCGAGCCGCACCGCCTGGGTCCCCTTGCCGGCGCCCGGCGGGCCGAGCAGCACCACCCGGCGCACGCGCAGGGTCCCCGCGGCGGAGGGGCGGGCCGAGGGCTCCGCGCTCATCGCAGGAAGCCCTCGTAGCTGCGCTGCTGCAGCTGCGACTCGATCTGCTTGACGGTCTCCAGGCCGACGCCGACGACGATGAGGATCGCCGTGCCGCCCAGGGGGATGTTCTGGTTGGCGCCCACGGCGACCAGCGCGATCAGCGGCACCAGCGAGACCAGGCCCAGGTACAGGGCGCCGGGCAGCGTGATGCGGGTCAGCACGTAGTCGAGGTACTCGGCGGTGGGCCGGCCGGCGCGCACGCCGGGGATGAAGCCGCCGACGCGCTTCATGTTGTCGGCCACCTCCTCCGGGTTGAACGTGATGGCCACGTAGAAGTACGTGAAGAACACGATCAGGAGGAAGTAGAGCGCCATGTAGACCGGGTGCTCGCCCGTGGTGAAGCTCGTCGCGATCCACGCCACCCACGCGTCGGTGGGGTCGCCGAACTGGGCCGCCAGGCTGGGCAGGTAGAGCAGCGAGGAGGCGAAGATGACCGGGATGACGCCGGCCATGTTGACCTTCATCGGGATGTAGGTGCTGGTGCCGCCGTACATCCGGCGCCCCACCATCCGCTTGGCGTACTGCACGGGCACCCGCCGCTGCGACTGCTCGACGAGCACGACCAGCGCCATGATCACCAGAGCGACGAGGATGACCAGGACCATCGTGGCCCAGCCCCGCTCGCGGCCCACGGAGAGCAGCGAGGTGGGGAAGGTGGCGGCGATCGAGGTGAAGATCAGCAGCGACATGCCGTTGCCGATGCCGCGCTCGGTGATGAGCTCGCCGAGCCACATCACCAGGCCGGTGCCGGCCGTCATCGTCAGCACCATGAGCACGAGGGTGACGGCGGAGTCGTTCGGCACCACGTTCAGGCACGCCTCGGGGGCGGTGGCGGCGGAGCCGAAGAGGTTGCCGCTGCGGGCGACGGCGACGTAGGTCGTCGACTGCAGCACCGCGAGCGCGATGGTCAGGTAGCGCGTGTACTGGGTGAGCTTGGCGGTGCCGCTCGGCCCCTCCTGGTGCAGCGCCTCGAAGCGGGGGATGACCACCCGCAGCAGCTGCACGATGATGCTGGCCGTGATGTAGGGCATGATCCCGAGCGCGAACACCGACAGCTGCAGCAGCGCGCCGCCGCTGAAGAGGTTGACCAGGCCGAGCAGGTCGGACTGCTGGTCGAGGCCGCCGAGGCACTCCTGCACGTTGGCGTAGCTCACGCCGGGCGTCGGGATGAACGACCCGAGCCGGAACACGGCCATGATCGCCAGCGTGAACAGGATCTTGCGCCGCAGGTCGGGCGTCTTGAACGCCGACACGAACGCTCCGAGCACCGTCTCCTCCATGCTCCGCCGGTGATGGCGGTGAGCTCCTCGCGGCGCCCGGGAGCTCCGGCCGGCCGCGTCACGTCGTTGGCACAGCCGTGGCTCGGTCGCGCTCCTCCACCTCGCGGTGGGCCGCGCCCTCCAGGCGCGCCCGGGCGAGACTACATCGGCCCGGGCCCGCCGGGGGCGAGCACGGGGGGCGGGGCGCACCCGGAGCCCCGCCCCCCGTGC
>CADCUY010000303.1 GCA_902806005.1 uncultured Quadrisphaera sp.
CGAGGAAGCCCATCGCCTCGGCCGCGGCGCCCAGCTCGACGAACTCCTCGGGGCGCACCCACCGCTCCACGGGGTGGTGGCGGGCGCTGGGGCGCAGGTACTGGGTGATCGTGACCAGGTCGGTGCCGGCGTCGTGCAGCGCCTGGAGGGCCTCGATCACCTCGTCGGTGGTCTCGCCCATGCCGAGGATGAGGTTCGACTTGGTGACCAGCCCCTCGGCG
Source organism: uncultured Quadrisphaera sp. (assembly GCA_902806005.1). Classification (GTDB taxonomy): domain Bacteria; phylum Actinomycetota; class Actinomycetes; order Actinomycetales; family Quadrisphaeraceae; genus CADCUY01. The sequence goes on from CADCUY010000303.1 coordinate 222, forward strand.
CGCGCGGCCGTGAGCACCGACAGCGACCGCTCGAACCGGAACCCGGGGCGGATCCGCTTGAAGATCCGCGGGACGGTCTCCACGTTGTGGGCGAGCACCTCGGGGCGCGAGGAGAAGACCTCGGCGAGCTGCTCGGGCACCGCGTCGAAGTCGGGGATCAGCAGCTCGACGCCGGTGCCGGGGTTCAGCGCGTGGATCTGCCGGACGGTCTCGGCGTACAGCCACGCGCCGCCGTCCTCCAGGTCGTCGCGCGCGACGCCGGTGACGGTGGAGTAGCGCAGGCCCATCGCCTGCACCGACTCCGCGACCCGCCGCGGCTCGTCGGCGTCGAAGTCGGCGGGCTTGCCCGTGTCGATCTGGCAGAAGTCGCAGCGGCGGGTGCACTGGTCGCCGCCGATGAGGAAGGTGGCCTCGCGGTCCTCCCAGCACTCGAAGATGTTGGGGCACGCGGCCTCCTCGCACACCGTGTGCAGGCCCTCGCGCTTGACCAGGCTCTTCAGGGCCGTGTACTCCGGCCCCATCGTCGCGCGGGTGCGGATCCACGCGGGCTTGCGCTCGATGGGGGTCTCGGCGTTGCGGGCCTCGACGCGCAGCATGCGGCGGCCCTCGGGCGCGATCGTCACGCCGTCGAGGCTACGCCTGGCCCTGGCGGGTACGGGAGCGGGGACAGCGCACCCCACCCGAAGGAGGCACCCCGTGGCCACCCCCACCGGCACCGCCGGCAGCTCCGCCGAGGCCGACGTCGTCGACGTGCTCAGCGCCGACCACGCCGAGTTCCTCGCGCTCGTCGAGCAGATCCAGGCCGCCGGCGACGACGAGCAGCGCCGCGACCTGGCCGACACCCTGATCAGCGAGCTGGTGCGGCACGCCGTCGCGGAGGAGATGTTCGTCTACCCGGCGATCCGGCAGCACGTGCCGGACGGCGACGCCGCGGTGGCCGACGACGTCGCGGAGCACCAGGACCTCGAGCGGACCATGAAGGACCTCGAGGGCGTGGAGCCCGCCGACGCCCGCTTCGACGAGCTGGTGCGCCACCTGGAGCGGACCCTGCGCCACCACGTGCACGACGAGGAGGCCGAGCAGTTCCCGCAGCTGCGGGCCCACGTCCCCCGCGATGAGCTGGTGGCGATCGCCGGGAAGGTGGAGGCGGCCAAGCGGGTGGCGCCGACCCGCCCGCACCCCGGGGCGCCGAACACGCAGCTGTTCCACAAGACCGTGGGGCCGGGCGTCGGGCTGGTCGACCGGCTGCGCGACCGGCTCACGGGCGGGCCGACGCACTAGGCCCGTCGCCGAGCACCGCCAGCAGCCGGTCGAGCAGCCCCTCCTGCGCGGCGACCACCAGCGGGCGGGCGGCCTCGAGCGGCACCCAGGCCACCCGGTCGAGCTCCGGGACGACCAGCGAGCGCCCCGACCGCGGCGGCCAGGTGATCGTCGTCGTCCCCGGCACGACGGCCGCCGGGTCGAGGTCGGCGGCCAGCGCCCACGCCGTCACCACCTTGCCGGCGCGCTGGCGCACCGACCCCAGCGGCACCAGCTCGCCGTCGGGCACGGGCAGGCCCAGCTCCTCGGCGAACTCGCGGCGCGCCGCGTCCACCGGCTCCTCGCCGGGCTCCACCTCGCCCTTGGGGATGGTCCACGCGCGCTCCTCGCGGCGGGCCCACAACGGCCCGCCGAGGTGGCCGAGCAGCACCTCGACGCCGCCGCTGCCGCCGCGGCGGTGCAGCAGCAGCCCGGCGCTGGGGCGGGGGCTCACCGCCCGGACGCTAGCGTGCGAGGGGTGGACCTCCGCATCTTCACCGAGCCGCAGCAGGGCGCGCGCTACGCCGACCTGCTCGCCGTCGCCCGCACCGCCGAGGACGCCGGGTACGACGCCTTCTTCCGCTCCGACCACTACCTGGCGATGGGCGGCGACGGGCTGCCCGGGCCGACCGACGCGTGGACGACGCTCGCCGGCCTCGCCCGGGAGACCTCGCGGATCCGCCTCGGCACCCTGGTGACCTCGGCGACGTTCCGGCTGCCCGGCGTGCTGGCCGTCCAGGTGGCGCAGGTCGACGAGATGTCCGGCGGGCGGGTCGAGCTGGGGCTGGGCGCGGGGTGGTTCGAGGCCGAGCACACCTCGTACGGCATCCCGTTCCCGCCGCTGGGGGAGCGGTTCGACCGGATGGAGGAGCAGCTGGCAGTGGTCACCGGCCTGTTCGCCACCCCGGCGGGGGAGCGGTTCAGCTTCGCCGGCGAGCACTACCGGCTCACCGACTCCCCGGCGCTGCCCAAGCCCGTGCAGCAGCCGGTGCCGGTGATCGTCGGGGGGATGGGACCCCGCCGCACCCCCGCGCTGGCCGCCCGCTACGCCACGGAGGTCAACCTCCCCTTCGTCTCCGCCGACGACAGCCGCGCGCAGTTCGCCCGGGTCGCCGAGGCCTGCGAGGCGGCGGGCCGCCCCGCGGAGGACCTGGTGCGCTCGAACGCGCTGGTGCTCTGCTGCGGGCGCGACGACGCCGAGGTGGCCCGCCGCGCCGCGGCGATCGGGCGCGAGGTGCCCGAGCTGCGGGCCAACGGGCTCGCGGGCAGCCCGGCCGAGGTGGTGGAGCGGATCGGCGCCTACGCCGAGGCGGGGTGCCAGCGGGTGTACCTGCAGGTGCTCGACCTGGCCGACCTCGCCCACGTGGAGCTGGTGGCCGCGGAGGTCATGCCGCAGCTGGGCTGAGCACCTCGGCCAGCCGTGCGCGCACCAGCGGCTCCACGTCGTCGACCGCCACCCGGCGGCCCAGCTCCGCGGTCAGCGAGGTGACGCCCGCGTCGGCGATGCCGCACGGCACGATGCCGGCGAAGGCCGACAGGTCGCAGTCGGCGTTCAGGGCGAACCCGTGCATCGCCACGCCCTGGGCCACGCGGATGCCGATCGCTGCGACCTTGCGCTCCGGACGGCCGGCGGGGTCGGGGTCGGCGGGTACCCACACCCCGCTGCGGCCCTCGACCTGCACGGCCGCCAGGCCCACGTCGGCGCAGACGGCGATCAGCGCCTCCTCCAGGCGGCGCACGTACCGCACGACGTCGACCGTGCCCCGGTCGGCGCCCAGGCGCACGATCGGGTAGCCGACGAGCTGGCCCGGGCCGTGCCAGGTGATCCGGCCGCCGCGGTCGACCTCGACCACGGGGGTGCCGTCGGTGGGCCGGTCGGCGGCCGCGGTGCGCTTGCCGGCGGTGTAGGTGGGCGGGTGCTCCAGCAGCAGCACCGTGTCGGGGGCGCGCCCGGCGACGACGTCGGCGTGCAGCGCGCGCTGGGCGTCCCAGGCCTCCTGGTAGCCGGTGAGCCCGTCGAGGCGCTGGATCTCCACGGCCGTCACGCTACGCCGGGCCGGCCGGGGCGCTGCGCGCCGGCGCCCGGCAGGATGGCGGGGTGAGCCTGCGCGTCGGTCTGGTCGGGTACGGCGACGCCGGGCGCGGCATCCACGCCCCGCTGCTGGCGGAGGCCGGCCTGGAGGTCGCCGTCGTCGCGACGTCGGCGCCGGCGCGCGTCGAGGCGGCCCGCCGCGAGCACCCCGGCGCGGCCGTGGTCGACGACCTCGCGGCCCTGCTCGCCCGGCGCGAGGCGGTCGACGTCGTCGTCCTGACCTCCGCGACCGCGGCGCACGTGGAGCAGGTCGTGGCGTGCGCGGGCGCCGGGGTGCCCGTGGTCAGCGAGAAGCCGCTCGGCGTCGACGCCGCCGCCGCCGCCCGCGCCGTGGACGCCGCCCGCGCGGCCGGGGTGCCGCTGACGGTGTTCCACAACCGCCGCTGGGACGCCGAGCAGCTCACCCTCGCGGCGCTGGCGGCGGCGGGGGAGCTGGGCGAGGTGTTCCGCCTGGAGCGCCGGTGGGAGCGGTGGCGCCCGGTGCCCAAGGACCGGTGGCGCGAGAACGCCCCGCCCGGGGACGGCGGCGGGCTGGTCCTCGACCTGCAGAGCCACCTGGTCGACTCCGCCACCCGGCTGCTCGGGCCCGTCACGGCGGTGCTGGCGCACATCGCCGCCCGCACCACCGTCGCGGACGACGACGCCTTCCTGCTGCTGACCCACGCCAGCGGGGCCCGCAGCCACCTCTCGGCGCTGTCGCTGGCCGGCGCGCCCGGGCCGCGCACCCGGGTGCTCGGTACTGGCGGCGCCTACCTCGTCGGACCGTACGAGCGCGAGGTCAGCGCGTTCACCGCCCTCGCCGACGAGCCGGGCGCCACCGGCTGGCTGGTGCGCGGCGAGGAGCGGCGCGCGGTGCCCACGGCGCCGGGCGGCCACGCCGACTTCTACCGCGCCGTCGCCGCCGCCCTCGCCCTGCCGCCGGGGCAGCAGCAGGCGGCGATGCCCGTGCAGCCGGAGGAGGCGCTCGCCGTGGTGCGGGTGCTGGACGCCGCGCGCGCCAGCGCCGCGTCCGGGCAGGTCGTGGCCCTGGGCTGAGCCCCACCACCGGCGGCCCGTGCCGGGCGGCACCTGCGGCGCACCGATGGCCGAGGATGGCGCGGTGGTGATCACCGGTCGGGGGACGGCGACGTGGGTGCGGTCCGCGGTCGTCGCGGCCGCGAGCGTCCTCTGCGGCCTGGTCACGTTCTTCGCCCAGGGGCTCCTGCCCGGCGCCGTGGCCTCGTTCGCGAACTCCGCGTCGGGCTGGACCCTGGTGACGGTGCTCCTGCTGGCCGGGGCTCGGGTGCCCACGGCGGTCGCGGCGGCGCTGGGGGCGGTGAGCTTCGTCCTGCTGACCCTGGGGTACGCCGCCGCGGCGCAGCTGCAGGGCCTGTCCTACGACCCGACGCTGTTCGCGGTCGTCGGGGTGGTGGTCGGCCCCTTCGTCGGGGTCGCCACCAGCTGGCTGCGGGCGGCGGCGCCGTGGCGGGCGGCGACGGGCACGGCGCTGCTCGCCGGGATCGGCGTCGGGGAGGCCGCCTACGGGCTGACCACCGTCGCGGACACGACCAGCCCCGTCTACTGGGTGCTGATCGGGGCGGTCGCGCTCGCCCTGCTGGGCACGGTGCTGGCCCGCCGCGTCCACGGGGTGGCGTGGTCCCTGCTGGCGGTGGTCGGCACCGCCGTGGTCGCCGGGGGCTTCGTCACCGCCTACCGCTGGCTGGGAGGAGCCTGACCGCGGCCCGCGCGGGCGTCAGCGGGCCCCGGGCAGCACCCGCGGCACGAGCGGGGTCTCGACGGCCCGGCCGTCGTCGTCCCGCTCCACCACCCACGCCGAGCGGCCGCGCACCTCGGTGACGGCCTCGAGCAGCCGGGTGCCGTCGGGGCCGCCGTAGACCAGCCCCACCCCGTCGTCGGTGCAGTGCGCCCGAGGCAGCGTGCCGTCGGCGACCAGGGCGTGCAGCAGCGGGCGGCGCCGGGCCTCGGCGTCGTGGTGCACCCCGTTGGCGTAGGGCAGGAACGCCAGCCCGTCGGTGACCGGACGCAGCTCGGGGCCGAAGGAGTCGGTGGTGCCGCCGACGTGCCAGCAGATCGACCCGGCGCTGACCCCCGCCAGCACCACGCCCGCCCGCCAGGCGCGGTGCAGCACGGCGTCCAGGCCGTGCACCCGCCAGACCGCGAGCAGGTTCGCCACCGACCCGCCGCCCACCCACACGGCGTCGGCGCCCGTGAGCAGCCCCTCGACGTCGTCCACCGACGGCATCTCGAAGAGGTTCAGGTGCACCAGGTCGAGGCCGGCGGCCCGGGCGGCCGCGCCCAGCTCCGCCTGCCACCAGCGCTGGTCGCCGCCGGCGGTGCCCAGGTGCACCACCGTCGGGCGCCCGCCGGCGCCGGAGAGCTCGACGGCGTGGTGCACCAGCGGCGCCAGCTCCACCCGGGTGCGGGCGCCGGCGCGGTAGCCGCCGGAGGTGGCGAGGATGGTCGGGGTGTCCGCGGGCACCGGGCCAGCCTCCCAGCCGCGACGGGGCCGGGCGCGGTGGGCTCAGGCGCAGCGGGCTCAGGCGCGGTGGGCGAGGCGGTGCAGCACGGCGTCGGCGGCCCGCCGGCCGGAGGCCAGCGCGCCCTGCTGGCTGGCGGTGTCGCGGTGGTCGCCCGCGACGAAGACGCCGTCGCCGAGCTCCACCGGGCGCCGGGCGTCCAG
>CADCUY010000304.1 GCA_902806005.1 uncultured Quadrisphaera sp.
CCAGCGCCGCGACGCCGACGGCGACCGCCGCGGCCAGGGCGGCCAGCACGCCGAGCAGCACGGGCGCTCAGCCCGCGGCGGTGCGGAGCAGCGCGCGCCGTCGGCGCAGGGTGAGCAGCAGGCTCACCCCGACGTAGTAGGCCAGGTAGCCGAGCGAGACGGCGACGACCACGGGGTTCGGGTCGGGCACCTGGGTCAGCAGCAGCGCGCAGGTGCCCACCCAGACGGCGGTGAGCACCAGCGAGGTGCGCCGCAGCGTGAGCGTGCGCGAGGGGTAGAGGTAGCCCACGGGCACGAAGACCAGCACCGAGCACACCACCAGCACGGTGGCGGTCACGGCCGCGGGCAGGTCGAGGACGATCGCGTAGAAGGCCACGACGTTCCAGTAGCTGGGGAAGCCCAGGAAGAAGTGGTCGTCGGTCTTGGCGTCGACCCGGCAGAACTGGTAGCTCGAGGCCAGCAGCGGCACCGCGGCGACCACCGTGCCGAGCGCGCCCGCGGGCAGGCGGTCGTCGCTGAGCAGCAGCACCACGGGCGCGAAGGCGTAGGTCAGGTAGTCGACGATGTCGTCGAGGCGGGCGCCGTCGAACCACGGCAGGCGCTCGCGCACCCGCATCCGCCGGGCGAGCATCCCGTCGGTGCCGTCGATGACCAGGGCCAGCAGCCCGAGCCACAGCGCGCCCACGGCGTTGCCCTCGACGGCGGCGAGCACGATGAGCAGCGCCAGCACGCTGCCGCTGGCGGTGTAGAGGTGCACGGCGCCCGCGCCGGCGCGCAGCAGCCCGGAGCGCCCGGGAACCGGCGCCACACCGGGCCCGTGAGGGGGAGCCTGCGTAGTGATGTCGCCACTCCCCGGCCGGTGCTGGACGCTCGGGCGGCGCCCCGGTGCCGGGCGTCCGCGTGAGGGAGCACGGTATCGCCAGACCGCGCCCGCGGCCGCCCCAGGCGGAGTTCCGGGTCCGTCACAGCGGCGGGCCCGACTCGTCTACAGTGGTGGCCTCGTCAGGGGCCGTCAGGCCCCGGCGCGGGGCTGTGGCGCAGCTGGTAGCGCACCTCCATGGCATGGAGGGGGTCAGGGGTTCGAGTCCCCTCAGCTCCACCACCGGGTCCTACGATCCGGTCGTGGACGAGGCGTTCGCCGCGGTGCTGGCCGTCGGCGGCGCCTCCAACTCCCTCGGGCGCACCGGTGAGGTCGTCGCCGCCGTGCTGGCCGACCGCCGCCGCCTGGACGAGCTGGTCGCCTGCCTCACCCACGACGACGCGTGGCTGCGGATGCGCGCCGCGGACGCCGTGGAGAAGGTCGGCCGCGAGCAGCCCGCCTGGCTGGTGCCGCACGTGGACCGGCTCCTGGACCTCGCGAGCGCGAGCAGCCAGCCGTCGCTGCGCTGGCACGCCGCCCAGGTCCTGCGGCAGGTCGAGCTGACCGAGCAGCAGACGGTCGTCGCCGCGGCCTGGCTGGAGCGGGTGCTGGCCACCCCCGACGTCGACTGGATCGTCGCGGCCCAGGCCATGGAGACCCTGGTGTCCTTCGCCGTCGGCGGCGCCGTCCCGGTCGAGCGGGCGGTGCGGCTGCTCGAGGTGCAGCGCGGGCACCGGTCGCCGGCGGTCGTGAAGCGTGCCAGGCGGCTGCTGGAGCGGCTCGCGCGGGAGCCGTGA
>CADCUY010000305.1 GCA_902806005.1 uncultured Quadrisphaera sp.
CCCGGCGCGGTGGCTGCTCGGCGCCGACCCGCTGCTCGTGCCCGTGCCGCCCGGTGCGGCGGACGACGTCGACACCCCCGAGCAGCTGGCCGCCGCCCGCCGCCGCGCCGACGGGGGCTGAGCCGCCCGCAGCGGCGTCGCCACCGGGGCCCGCCCGTACGCTCGACGCCGTGCGCGCGATCGTGGCCCGGAGCCCGGGCGGCCCCGAGGTGCTCGAGCTCGCCGAGGTGCCCGACCCGGTGCCCGGCCCCGGCGAGGTGCTCGTCGACGTGGTGGCCGCGGGCGTCAACCGCGCCGACCTGCTGCAGCGCCGCGGCCTCTACCCCCCGCCGCCCGGGGCGAGCGAGGTCCTGGGCCTGGAGGTCTCCGGCACCGTCGCCGCCCTCGGCCCCGGCGCGCAGGGGTGGGCGGTCGGCGACGAGGTGTGCGCCCTGCTCGCCGGCGGCGGCTGCGCCGAGCGCGTGGCCGTGCCCGCGGGCCAGGTGATGCCGGTGCCCGCCGGCCTGGACCTGGTCGACGCCGCGGCCCTGCCCGAGGCGGTGGCCACGGTGTGGTCCACGGTGTTCATGACCGCCGGGCTGCGCCCGGGCGAGGTGCTGCTCGTGCACGGCGGGGCCAGCGGCATCGGCACCACGGCGGTGCAGCTGGCCGGCCAGCTCGGGGCGCGGGTCGCCGTCACGGCCGGCAGCCGCGCCAAGCTGGAGGCCTGCGCCGCCCTGGGCGCCTCGGTGCTGGTGCACCACCGCGAGGAGGACTTCGTCGAGGTGGTGCGCGCCGCCACCGACGGCCGCGGCGCCGACGTCGTGCTCGACGTGGTCGGCGGGCCCTACCTGGCCCGCAACCTCGACGTGCTCGCCACCGGCGGGCGGCTCGTGGTCCTCGCCGTCCAGGGCGGCCGCCGCGCGGAGGTCGACCTCGCGACCCTGATGGCCAAGCGCCTGACGGTCGGCGGGAGCACCCTGCGCGCCCGCCCCGCCGCGGAGAAGGCGGAGATCTGCGCCAGCGCCGTCGAGCACGTGTGGCCGCTGGTCGCCGAGGGCCGCGTGCGCCCGGTGGTCCAGGAGCGCGTGCCGCTGGCGGAGGCGGCGCGCGCGCACGCGGTCCTCGAGCGCGGCGACCACGTGGGCAAGGTGGTCCTCGTGGTCCGCGAGCCCGCCGCCGGGGGCGGGCCGCGGCCGCGGCTGGGATAGTGGGGCGATGAGCGAGCAGCCCCAGCCGCAGCAGCCGCCCGTCGTCGTCGTCGGGGACGGCGCGATGGCCGTCGGGGGCGGCGAGGGCTCCGACGCCGCCTCCGCGCTCGGCAGCGTGGAGCAGCCCGCGAAGGTCATGCGGATCGGCTCGATGGTCAAGCAGCTGCTCGAGGAGGTGCGCGGCGCGCCGCTGGACGACGCGGGCCGGGCCCGGCTGGCCCAGGTGCACGAGCGCTCCCTGCTCGAGCTCGAGGAGGGCCTCTCCCCCGAGCTGGTGGCCGAGCTGCGGCGCATCGCCCTGCCGTTCACCGAGGGCGAGGTGCCCTCCGACGCCGAGCTGCGGATCGCGCAGGCCCAGCTGGTCGGCTGGCTCGAGGGCCTGTTCCACGGCATCCAGACGGCGCTGTTCGCGCAGCAGATGGCGGCGCGGGTGCAGCTGGAGCAGATGCGCCGGGCGCTGCCCGG
>CADCUY010000306.1 GCA_902806005.1 uncultured Quadrisphaera sp.
CACCGACCGGGGCGCGCGGACGCTGCTCGTCGACGGCCCGCTCGGCGCGGTCGGTCGCCACCTCGTCCAGCTCGCCGCCGCCGCCGGCGTCGCGGTCGTCGGCGTCGTCCGCCCGGAGCAGGAGGTCGAGCTGCTGGCGCTCGGCGCCGTCCTCGCCGTCCCGCGCGGGGAGCCCACCCCCGCGCTGCGCCGGCACCACCCCGGCGGGGTCGACGCCGCCGTCGACCTCGTCGGCGGCACCACCGCCCGGTCGGCGCTCGACGCCGTCCGCGACGGCGGGCGCTACGTGACCGCCGTGCCCCCGTTCATCGACCCGAGCGGGCCCTTCGCCGACGAGCGCGGCATCGCGGTCGAGGTGCTCACGGTCCACCCCGACCAGGCCGAGCTGACCGCGCTGCTGGAGCTGGCGGCCACCGGCGCGCTGCACACCGCCATCGCCGAGACGCACCCCCTCGAGCGCGCTGCGCGCGCCCAGCGCAGGCAGGCCGAGGGCGGCCTCACCGGGCGCGTCATGATCGTCCCGTGACCACCTACCAGCCCACCCCCCAGCGCCCGGTCGGCAGCGGCTTCGGCCGGGACAGCACCGCCGCCGACGTCCTGGCCGGCCTGGACCTGAGCGGCGTCCTCGCCGTCGTCACCGGCGGGTACTCCGGGGTCGGCCTCGCGACCACCCGCGCGCTGTCGGCCGCCGGAGCCGACGTGCTGGTGCCGGCGCGCCGCCCGGACCACGCGCGCCAGCAGCTCGCCGGCCTGGAGCGGGTCGAGGTCGACGAGCTCGACCTCGCGGACCTCGCCAGCGTCGCCGCGTTCGCGGACCGCCTCCTCGGCTCCGGGCGCCCGGTCGACGTGCTGGTCGCCGACGCGGCGGTGATGGCCAACCCCGAGACCCGCGTCGGCCCCGGCTGGGAGTCGCAGCTCGCGACGAACCACCTGGGCCACTTCGCGCTGACCAACCGGCTCTGGCCGCTGCTGGCCTCCGGCGGCGGCCGGGTCGTCTCGCTGTCCTCCATCGGGCACAAGGCGTCGGGGATCCGCTGGTCGGACCTGCACTTCGAGCGCGGCTACGACAAGTGGGCGGCCTACGGGCAGGCCAAGACGGCCAACGCGCTGTTCGCCGTGGAGCTCGACCGGCTCGGGGCCCCCTCGGGCGTGCGGGCGCTGGCGGTGCACCCCGGGGGCATCCGCACCCCGCTGCAGCGGCACCTCGAGCACGAGGAGATGGTCCGCTTCGGCTGGGTCGACGAGGCGGGCCGCGACACCTACCCCTGGAAGACCCCCGAGCAGGGCGCGGCGACCTCGGTGTGGGCCGCCACCTCCCCCCAGCTCGCCGGCGCCGGCGGGGTGTACTGCGAGGACGTCGACGTGGCCGAGCTCGCCGACCCGGGCACCGAGCGGGGCCGGCAGGGCGGGGTCAGCCCGCACGCGGTCGACCCCGAGCAGGCGCGGCGCCTGTGGGCGGTCTCCGCCGAGCTCACCGGCGTCGACGCCTTCGCGGTCGCGCGATGACCCCGCCACCCGCGCGGGCCGGCCGCGCCGGCGCGCCGAGGGCCGTGCGCTTCGACCGGCACGGACCCGTGGACGTGCTCGAGCTGGTCGAGGTGGACCGGCCGGCGCCGGGGCCGGGGCAGGTCCTCGTGGAGGTCGTGGCCACGTCGGTCAACCCGGGCGAGATCCTGGTCCGGGAGGGGGCGTTCGCCACCACGGCCCCGGCGACCTTCCCCTCGGGCCAGGGCAGCGACCTGGCCGGGCGCGTGGTCGAGGTCGGTGACGGGGTGGCCGACTGGTCGGTCGGCGACGAGGTCCTCGGCTGGACCGACCAGCGCGCCGCGCAGGCCGAGCTCGTGGCCGTGCCCGCCGGCCAGCTCACGGCGCGGCCGCCGTCGGTGCCGTGGGAGCAGGCGGGCTCGCTGTACGTGGCCGGCGGCACCGCCGTCGCCATGGCCGCCGCGGTGCCGAGCGCCCCGGGGTCGACCGCCGTCGTCCTCGGGGCGGCCGGCGGCGTCGGCTCGATCCTCACCCAGCTGCTCGTCAGGGACGGCGTGCGGGTGCTCGCCGTGGTCGGAGCCGCGAACGCCGCGTGGGCGCGGTCGGTCGGCGCCGAGCCCGTGCCCCACGGCGACGGGCTCGAGCGCCGGCTGGGCGACGCCGCGCCCCAGGGCCTCGCCGCCGCCTACGACGCCCACGGCGGCGGGTACGTCGACCTGGTCCTGCGGCTCGGCGTCCCCGTCGACCGGGTGGTCACGATCATCGACTTCGCGGGCGCCGAGCGGACCGGCGCCAGGACCGTCTTCGGTCACCACGTCACGACCGCGCGCGTGCTCGCCGACCTCGCGGGGCTCATCGCCTCCGGTGAGCTGACGGTCCCGATCGCGGCGACGTTCCCGCTGGCCCGGGTGCGCGAGGCCTACACCCTGCTCGCCGAGCGGCACACGCGCGGGAAGATCGTCCTGGTGACCGGAGCGGGCCCGGTCGCGGCGGGGACCGGAGCCCCCGCCGCGACCCACCCCTCGGGGGACGCCGTCTAGCGGCGGTGCAGGACGTAGCCCGCGTGGTACAGGACCCCGTCGCGGAACTCGCCGAAGGCCCAGAAGCCCAGGTCGTCCAGGTAGTCGATGCGGTCCCCGTCGATCCAGAAGCGCCCCTCGAAGGCGTGGGGCCGCCCGCCGCGGGTCTCGTCGTACCGACCGGCGGCGGTGAGCTCCTGGTGCAGGAAGTCGGTCTCGTCGATCCACATGCCCAGGTGGGGGCTCGTGCTCGGGTCGCTCAGCTCGTCCTGGTCCGCGGCCGACGCGTGCAGCGCGCGCCCGCCCCAGGTCTGGGCGACGCCGTCGGCGACGAAGGCCAGGACGCGCTCGGGGTGCCGGGTCATGGTCTCGACCGCGGTGCTCAGGTCGGGGGCCAGCGCCGTCGGGATCACCGCGAAGGTCGCGGGCATCCCCGGCGCCAGCGTCCCCACCCGCCGGCTGCGCGCGGAGCGCAGGCCGAGCACGGCGAGGTGGTCGACGACGACGGGCACGATGGTCGTGCCGGTGCAGTCGACGACGAACATGCCGTCGTCCTCGGCCGCGGTCAGCAGGCCCGGTCCGACCCCGACCACGGTCGGCCCGCCGACCAGGACGTCGGCGGTCGGCATGTCACCGACCACGGGGTCGAGCGTGAGGACCTCCGCTCCGGCGTACAGGATCGGCGCGACCGCGCGCTCCTGCGCCTGGAGCCCCTCGAGGACGGACGCGTCCGTGACGAGCCGCTCCTGCGGGTCGGTGACCCGGACGTTCTCTTCGATGCTCACAGCTGCGTTCCTCTCGTGGATGGCGCCGGTGCCCGGAGGTGGAGCAGCACCGACGGAGACGAGCGTCGTCCGCTCGGCGGCGCTGTGGCAGGACCCGGCCCTCCTGGGTGCACCGCGGCCACTCCGAGGGTGGGCGCGGCGCTCCCATGACCACCGGGGCCCGGTACGCGAGGGCGCGCCGACCTACGTTCGACGCATGCAGAAGAACAGGCCCGGCGTCGCGGACGCCGACGGCACAGCGCCCTCCACCCACCGCCTCGCGATCGCCGCCGCAGCGGCCGCCGGGGGGCTCCTGGCCGTCCAGACCAGGATCAACGGCGAGCTCGGAGCCCGCCTCGGCGACGGGCTGATGGCGGCGCTGATCGCCTTCACGACCGGGCTGGTCCTCATCGTCGTCGGCCTGCTGGCCCACGGCGGCGCCCGCGAGCGGCTGCGCAGCATCCCGCCGCTGGTCCGCTCGGGAGCCCTGCCGGGGTGGACGCTGCTCGGCGGCGCGGTCGGGTCGTCGTTCGTGATCTCCCAGGGCCTCGTCGCGGCCGCGCTGGGGACGGCCCTGTTCACGGTGGCGGCGGTCGCCGGGCAGGCCGTCAGCGGTCTGGTGCTCGACCGGGTCGGGGTCGGGCCCGGGGGCAGCCAGGCGGTGACCACGCGCCGGCTGCTGGGCACGCTGCTGTGCCTGGTGGCGGTCGCCCTGTCGGTCGCCTCCCGGCTGGAGTCCGACATCGCCTGGTGGGCGATCGTCCTCCCGCTCGTCGGTGGCGCAGCCCTGGCGTGGCAGCAGGCCGCGAACGGGCGGGTGCGGGCCGGCACCGGCTCCGTGATCGTCGCCACCGCCGTCAACTTCGCCGCCGGGACGGTGGTCGTGGCCGTCGTCACGGTCGTGCACGGGCTGGTCACCGGGTTCCCGGCGGCGTTCCCGACCGACCCGTGGCTCTACCTGGGCGGCGCCTCGGCCATCGTCTTCGTCGCGGCGACGGCGGCCCTGGTCCACCGCACCGGAGTGCTGCTGCTCGGGCTCGCCATCATCGCCGGCCAGCTGGTCACGTCGCTGGTCCTCGACCTGTTCTCCGCGGAGGACGTGGTCGACGGGCTGACCGTGGCGGGCACCGCGCTGGCCCTCGTCGCCGTGCTCATCGCCGGCTCCCGGGGGCGGGCCCGGACGCCCGCGGTCGAGCCGCGCGCCCACAGCACCTCCCGAGCCTAGGAGTGCTGGACCCAGGCAGGAGGGGCCCCCAGCGATCTACGCTGATCGAGTGAAGGCACTGGCTGAGTACCTGCGGAGCCGCCGCGCGGCGGTCACCCCCGGCGAGGTCCACCTGGTCTCGAACGGCCACCGCCGCGTGCCGGGGCTGCGGCGCGAGGAGGTGGCGCTGCTCGCCGGGGTGAGCGTCGACTACTACGTCCGCCTCGAGCAGGGCCGCGAGACGAGCCCGTCGGCGCAGGTCCTCGACGCCCTCGCCTCCGCCCTGCAGCTCCCCTACGACGGCCGGCTGCACCTGTTCCGCCTCGCCGGCCTGGCGCCGCGCACGCGCGCCGCCACCACCACCCGCGTCGACCCGCACCTGCAGCAGTTCCTCGACGGGTGGTCCGCACAGCCCGCCCTGATCTACAACCGCGCCTTCGACGTGCTGGCGAGCAACGAGCTGGCCGACGCCCTCTTCGGGTGGGAGGGCGGACCGGCTCGGGACAACCTGATGGAGCTGCTCTTCCTGCGCCCCGAGGGGCGGGCCCTGTACGCGGACTGGGAGGTCGTGGCCCGCAACGCGGTCGCGGGCTTCCGCCTCGGGTACGGCGAGGACCCCAGCGACCCGCGGGTCCGCACGGTCCTGACGCACCTGCTGGCGCAGAGCAGCTCCTTCACCGGGATGTGGGGGGAGAACGACGCCCGGGGCAAGCGGGCCGGGACCAAGCGGCTCGTGCACCCCGACGTCGGTCCGCTCACGCTGGAGTCGCAGACGTTCGACATCCGCTCCGCGCCGGGCCAGGAGCTGGTCGTCTACCACGCCGAGCCGGGCTCCTCGTCCGCCGACGCCCTCGGCCTCCTCGGCACCCTGGCGGCGACGCGGCGGACCGTCAGCACCTGAGGGACCACGCGCCCACCGCGCGCAGCGGTCAGCGCCTCCCGTGCACGCCCAGGTGCGTGGCGCCGAAGCCGTGGTCCTGCTTGACGCCGTAGCCGAAGGCGCGGTCGACCCCCAGGTGGAACAGGCCCACGGCTCCGGCGACGGTGAGCGCGGCGCTGTCCCAGCCGGCCCCCGCGCCCAGCAGCGCCAGCGGCAGCGGCGCGGTGTGGACGAGGTTGTACGTCCACGCGCCCGCCCTCGGACCGGCGAGGTACCCGAGCGCGGAGAGGTCGGGGACGACGAAGAGCGCGAGCACCAGCCACCACGGCTGCCCGACCGCCGCCGGCACGGCGAGGGCGGCCGCGGCGACCGCCAGCCCCTCGACGCGCAGCCACGCGCGGGGCCGACCGGTGACCACGCCGGGCGCCGCGGCGGTCGCGGAGGGCGTGAGCAGGGCGGTGCTGGGCATGCGGACCTCCGGGAGCGCGGCGTGACGGGTGGTGCGGTGCGTCAGGCGACGGTCACCGCCGACGGGACGTCGCCCGCCGCGCGCGACGCCGTCGCCCGCAGGCCGCGGTCGAGGAGGGTGACGAGCCAGTCGTAGCTGTCGTCGACGTCGGTGGCCCACTGGAAGCCGTGCCCGGTCTGCAGGGTGGCGAAGCCGTGCAGGGTGCTGCGCAGCGCGCGCAGCGCGTGGTCCTCCTCCTCGGGCGGGATGCCGTAGGAGCGCAGCACCGCGGTCCCCTTAGCCACAGGTGTCAAGGCTGCGCCGAGCCGGGAGGCTCGGGGCGCCAGGCGTACCGGACGTCGGGGGCGCGCTCCTCGTTGCCGCTGCCGTCGGTGCGGTCGCCGGCGACGAAGCCGTGGCGCTCGTAGAAGCGCTGGGCGGCGACGTTCGAGGCGAAGGTCCACAGGGCGAGCCC
>CADCUY010000307.1 GCA_902806005.1 uncultured Quadrisphaera sp.
CTCAGCGACCTGCTGCTGGCCGTGCTCGACCCGCGCCGGGCCCGGGTGGCGCTGGTCGACGCCGCGATCGCGGCGGCCTGGTGCCTGGCCTCGCTGCGCGACGCCCGCCGGGCGCCCGGCTCCACCTCCACCCGGCGCGAGCGGCTCGCCGCCGCGCTGCTGGCCGCGCTGGGCTCGCCCCTGCCGCTGGCCCGGCGCACCGTCGCCGCCCTGCGCTGAGACTCGGGGGCTGGCACCCGGGAGGCTGGTACCCGGGGGCTGACACCCCGGGGGCTGGGCCCTCGGGCGGGCCCTCAGGCGAAGACGACCGTGCGGTGCCCGTCGAGCAGCACCCGGTGCTCGGCGTGCCAGCGCACCGCGCGGGCCAGCACCTGCGCCTCGACGCCGGCGCCGATGGCCTGGAGCTCCCCGACGTCCTGGGCGTGGGTGACCCGCTCGACCCCCTGCTCGATGATCGGGCCCTCGTCGAGCTCCGCGGTGACGTAGTGGGCGGTGGCCCCGATGAGCTTCACCCCGCGCTCGTGGGCCTGCGCGTAGGGCCGGGCGCCGCGGAAGCTGGGCAGGAAGCTGTGGTGGATGTTGATCGCCCGGCCCTCCAGCCGCGCGCACAGCGCGGGGGAGAGCACCTGCATGTAGCGGGCGAGCACCACCAGCTCGACGTCGAGCTCCTCGACCAGGCCGAGGACCCGGGCCTCCGCGGCGTCGCGGGTGCCCGCGGTGACCGGCACGTGGTGGAACGGCACCCCGTAGAAGGTGGCCAGCGGCTCGAGGTCGCGGTGGTTGCCGACGATCGCGGGCACCTCGACGGGCAGCAGCCCCGCGCGCTGGCGGAACAGCAGGTCGTTGAGGCAGTGCCCGGCCCGGCTCACCATCACCAGCGTGCGCACCGGGCGGCCCGCGGCGTCCAGGGCCCACGTCATCGCGAACCGCTCGGCCACCGGGGCGAAGGCCGCGGCGAGGGTCTCCCGCGCGGTGCCGGCGGGCACCTGCACCTGCACCCGCAGGTGGAAGCGGCCCGTGCCCGGGTCGCCGAACTGCTGGCTGTCGCTGATGTTGCCCCCGAGCTCGGCGAGCACCCCGGTGACGGCGTGGACGATGCCGGGCCGGTCGGGGCAGGCGAGGGCGAGGACGAACGCGGAGCCGGCAGCGACGTCCGGCGGCTCGTCGGGGCGCGTCGGGCTCACGCGCGGAGGCTAGCCGTGCTTGCATCGGCCCGGTGACGGCGATCGCGCGCTCCGGCGGCTCCCCGCTCTCGCTGGCGCTGCTCGTGCTGCGCCTGGCCGCGGGCGGGGCGCTGCTCGTCCACGGGCTGCAGAAGCTGCTGGTCGTGACGCCCCCGGTGTTCACGGCGAGCCTCGCGGGCACGGGCCTCCCGGCGCCGCGGCTGCTCGCCGGGCTGCTCATCGCCGGGGAGGTGGGGCTCGGCACCCTGCTCGTCGTCGGCCTGCTGGCCCGCCCGGCGGCCGGGCTGGCCGCGGTGATGACCGGGACGGTGTACGTGACCCAGCACCTGCTGCCCTCCGGGATCCTCGCCGACGGCGCGGGGGGCCTGCAGGGCGAGCCGGCGCTGCTGATCGCCGACGTCGCCGCGGCCCTGGCCGTCGCCGGCCCGGGGCGGTTCGCGCTGGACGCGGCCCGCTCGCCCGGGGC
>CADCUY010000308.1 GCA_902806005.1 uncultured Quadrisphaera sp.
CACCAGGGCGCCGGCGCGGCCGGCGGCGGGGCGGCCCGCCGGGTCGAGGAGGCCGCCGAGCCGCTCGGCGAGCCCGGCCAGGACCGCCTGCTGGAGCGGGTGCCCGGGGGCGAGGTACCCCTCGACCGGCCAGTCGCGGGCCCGGCAGGTCGCCAGCATCGCCGCGTGACCGCCCGAGCAGTTCTGGGCCAGGGCCGACGGGCCGTTCCCCTCCGCCACCCAGCGCGCCGCGCTCGCGGGGTCCAGCGGCAGGTCCGGGGTGTTCTCCAGGTCGTCCTCGCCCAGCCCCGCCGCGGCCAGGACGGCGCGGACCACGGCCAGGTGGGCCGGACCGCCGTCGTGGCTGGCGGCCGCGAGCGCGAGGGCCCCCTCCGGCGGGTCGCCGGGCGCCGGCCACAGGCCCGCCTCGAGCATCGCGGCCAGCTGCAGCGGCTTGAGGGTCGAGCGCGCGAGGAGCGGCAGGTCGGGGTCCCCAGCGGCGGCGAGCACCTCGCCGTCGGGGCCGGTCACCACGAGGTGGCCCAGGTGCACGGCCTCCACGGCGCCGCCGCGCTCCACCTGCGCCAGGGGCACCGCCGGCGGGTGGTCCGGGGGCCTCGCCGCGGGAGTCACGGGCGGTGAGGCTAGCGGGGGCGGTGACCGACCCCCTGCGACCGGCCCGTGCGACCGGCCCGTGCGGCCGTCCGGGTGGGCCGGGAGCCGGCCCGGGTCTCGTGGTCTCCAGCGCTGCAGTTCTCGCCGGGGCTGCCGATGGAGAGTGCATGGCCCTGGTGACCCCGTCGCGCTCGCGCGACCGGTGGACCCGCACGGGCGGGCGGCCCACGCACCCGCTCGTGCCCGTGGTGCTGCTCGCCCTGGCCGGGGCCGCCACCCTGGTCGCCGCCGCGCTGCCGCCCGCGCAGCGGGTGGTCGTGGTCACCGCGGCGCAGGCCGCCTTCTTCGCCGCCAGCACCGCCGGGCTGCTCTGGCTGCGCCCCGCGCGGCCGGCCCCCTGGGCGACCATCCTGGTCGGCGGCGTCCTCTACACCGCCGCGTGGCAGCTGCTGCGCCTGGGCGCCTCCACCACCGTCGTCGTCGTGCTGTGCTGCGCCGCCTACGCCAGCATCGTGCTGCTGGTGCGCTGCCTCGGCGGCCGCCGCGCCGACCACTCCGGGCTGGAGTGGTTCGACGTCTCGCTGCTGGCCGTCGCCGTCGCGGCCGCCACCGTGCACCTGCCCGAGCTGCTCCCCCCCGGGGTGCTGCCCGCCGTGCTCGCCGACCAGACGCCCACCGGTGACCGGTCGGGCGCCTGGGTGGCCGTGCAGTCGGCGGGCACCACCGTGATGGTCGCCCTGGGCCTGTGGGTGCAGGCCGGGGGCCGCCGCCGCGACGCGGGGATCTCCCTGCTGCTGGTGGCCGTGGCCGGCCTCGTGGCGTGGCACTGCTGGAACCTGCTGCTCCACCTGCGCGGCGGCTACGCGCCCGGTGCGCTCAGCGACGTGCTCGTGGTCGTCGGCTGGGGCGCCCTCGCGGCCGCGGTCTGGCACCCCGCGCACGCCCGCCTCGGGCGCCCCTCGCCCACCGAGCGGCCGTGGGTGCCCTCGTCGATCGGCACCATCACCGCCTGCGTGGTGCTGGGCGCGGTGCCGGCGCTGTCGGTGATCGGGGCGGTGCCCCTGGGCGGCACCGCCCTCCTGGTCAGCTCGATCGGCCTCGCCGCCCTGCTCGTGGCCCGCGAGCTGGTGGCCCGCCGCAACGCGGCGCGGGCCGCGGGCGACGACCCCCTCACCGGGCTGGGCAACCGCACCGCGCTGCTCCGCCAGGTCGTGCGCCACCTGGCCCGGCCCACGGCCCCGGGATCGCTGCTGTGCCTGGTCGACGTCGACGACTTCGCCCGCGTCAACGAGCACCTCGGCCACCAGACGGGCGACGTGGTGCTCAAGGAGCTCGGGCGCCGGCTGGCCCGCGAGACCGCCGGGGCCTCCGCCTTCCGCCTGGCCGGCGACACCTTCGCCGTGGTGGTCGCCGCCTCGCCCGCCGGCGAGGAGGTCGAGCACCCCGTCACCTCCCGCCTGATCCGGGCCCTGGCCGAGCCCATCGCCGGCTCCGACCACGGAGCCGTGGTGGAGGTGACGGTCACCATCGGGGAGGTCGTCGTCGCCCCCCTGCGCCCCCTGGACCTCGACGACCCCCGCGCGGTGGACGACGAGGCCGTCGCCGTCGTGCAGCGGGCCGAGCTGGCCCTCGCCCAGGCCCGCCGCACCGGGGTGCGGTCGTGCCGCGCCACCGACGACGTCGTCGCGGGCCACCAGCGCCAGCGCCGGCTGGTCGCGGAGCTCACCGGGGCCCTCGCCCGCGGCGAGGTCGTGCCCCACTACCAGGCCCAGGTCGACCTCCGCACCCGGCGCCCGACCGGCGTCGAGGCGCTGGCCCGCTGGGAGCACCCCGAGCTGGGCGTGATCTCCCCCGCCGAGCTGCTCCCGGTCGCCGAGCACCTCGGCGTGCTCGACCAGGTCGACGGCGCCGTGCTGCGCCGGTCGCTGCAGGACCTCGCCGCGTGGCGCACCGCCGAGCCCCGCCTGGCCCACCTGCGGGTGGCGGTCAACGCCTCGGCAGCGTCCCTGCGGCGCCGCGACGTCGTCGCGCTCGTCGTCGAGGCGCTCACCGCGGCCGGCCTGCCCGGGGCGGCCCTCGAGGTGGAGATCACCGAGAGCGCCAGCCTCGACGACCGCGCCGGCCTCGAGGAGACCCTGGCCGAGCTGCAGGACCTGGGCGTGGCGATCGCGGTCGACGACTTCGGCTCCGGCTACGCCTCGATGGACTACCTCGTGCGCTTCCGCGCCGACACGATCAAGGTCGACCGCTCCCTGGTCCGGCGCGTGGGCTCGGAGACCGGACGCCGGATGCTCGCGGCCCTGGTCGACCTCACCCACGACCTCGGGGCGCAGATCCTCGCCGAGGGCGCCGAGGACGACGAGGCGGTCCGCGCGGTGCGGGCCCTCGGCTTCGACCTGGTGCAGGGCTACGCGCACGGCCTGCCCGGCCCCGCCGGGCACGTGCCCGAGGCGCTGCTCGCCATGCTCGACGAGCTGGAGCCGGACGAGGACGGGACCCCCGCCCCAGCGGCCCCCGACGAGGGGCGTGCGAGCCTTCGGTCATGACGCCCGCCGACGGCGCCCGGGTCCTGGTCGTCGTCCCCACCTACGACGAGCGCGAGAACCTCGAGGGGGTGCTCGCGCGGGTGCGGGCCGCCGTGCCCGCGGCCGACGTGCTCGTCGTCGACGACGGCAGCCCCGACGGCACGGGCGAGCTGGCCGACGCGCTGGCCGCCGCCTCGCCCCGCGTGCACGTGCTGCACCGGCCGGGCAAGGCGGGGCTCGGCGCCGCCTACGTCGCGGGCTTCCGCTGGGGACTGGCGCGGCGCGCCCCCGCGGAGCCCGGCACCGCCGCCGGCCCCGCCTACGACGCGCTGGTGGAGATGGACGCCGACGGCTCCCACGCCCCGGAGGACCTGCCGCGGCTGCTGGCCGCGCTCGCGGCCGGCGGCGCCGGGGGCCCCGACCTCGCCCTGGGCAGCCGATGGGTGCCGGGCGGCAGCGTGGTCGACTGGCCGCGCCGCCGCGAGCTGCTCAGCCGGGGCGGCAACGCCTACGTGCGCCTGCTGCTCGGCCTGCCCGTCCACGACGCCACGGGCGGCTTCCGCGCCTACCGGCGGCGGGTGCTCGAGCGGATCGACCTCGCCGCGGTCGACTCGCAGGGGTACTGCTTCCAGGTCGACCTCGCCTGGCGGGTGCACCGCGCCGGCGGCGCGGTCGTCGAGGTGCCGATCACCTTCGTGGAGCGGGCCCGCGGGCGCTCGAAGATGGACCGCGCGATCGTCGCCGAGGCGCTGTGGCGGGTGACCGCCTGGGGCGGGCGGAGGCTGGCCGGGCGGGTCGCCGCGCTGGCGGCGGGCGGGGTCAGGAGCGCACGCGGGACAGCCGCCGGCTCAGCTCGTCGGTGAGCACCTGCTCGACGTCCTGCACCGCGCGCCGCACCCGCGAGACGCTGCGCTCGACCTCGCGCAGCCGCGCCAGGCCCGCTGTCAGCTCGGCGTCGCCGAGCTCGCCGGGGGCGCTGAGCCCGAGGTCGGTGACCATCCGCTCGGCCTCGCGGCGGTTCTCCCCGACCCGGCTGGGCTCGGCGGTGAGGAACCGGCCCGAGCCGCGGGTGGTGCGGTGCTCGTCGGTCAGCACCCGGGTGAGCACCTCGACCAGCTCGGCGTCGCTGCGCGCCGCGCCGCTCAGGGGCGCGGGGCGCTCACCCGTGCGGTGGGCCCGCTCGTCCTCGAGCATGTCGAGCCGGCCGTGCAGCAGCCGGCGCAGGTAGGAGAGGTCGACCTCCTCCTGCTGCGCGTCGTCGCGCCGCTCGCGCAGCGCGTCGTCGTGCAGGTCGGCCAGGCCCTGGACGAAGGCGGGGTCGAGCACCCGGTCGATCCGCCGACGGCCGCCGGGCAGGTGCTCCACGCTCATGCCGTCCACAGTAGACCGCGGCCGCGCCCCTCAGGGGGCGTTCAGCAGGGCCCCGAGGGGGTCGTCCGCGGCGCCCTGCAGCGCTTCGAGGGCAGCGGTGGCCCGGTCGGCCTGGCGCAGCGCCGACGCCGCGGGGGGCAGCAGGTAGCGCCGGTCCAGGCCGCTCAGCTCGCCGCGGGCCGCGGTCGTCGCCGCCAGCAGGGCGGCCGCGCCGTCCCGGGCCCTCGCCGCGTCGGCCCTGGCCCCCGACGGGCTGAGGTCGAGGCTCAGGGCCCGCTCGCGCAGGGCCACCACCCCGTCCGCGGCCTCGACGGCCCCGCCAGCCCCCTGGGTGGAGAGGCGGTGCGCGGCCCGGGCTCCCGCCTCGGCGGCCAGCAGGTTCTGCCCGCCCCACGGGAACCGCTCCAGCAGCCGCCACACGGGGTCGTCGGTCAGGGCCACCGCCGCGGCCGTCTCCGCGCGCATCGCCGCGCGGGTGGTCCTCGCCCGCTCGACGTCCAGCGCGGTCAGCTGCGCGGTCAGCGCCGGCACCCGGGCCGCGGCGGCGCGCAGGTGGTCGGCGGCCTGCTGCACCCGCCACCCGACGTAGACCACCGACCCGACGGCGAGGACGCCGGCCAGCACGAGCACGAGCGCCGTCCAGCCGAGCGCGCGCACGGCCCGGCCGCGGCGGGCGCGCGGGCGCCGCACCAGGCTCATCCCGCGCTCACCCCGAGCTCAGACGCGCTTGAGCCGCGCGGAGACCCGGGCGTGGAGGGGGTCGGTGGGCGAGGCGACGTCGAGCACCCACAGCAGGTCGCCCTCGACGAGCCCGTACGTGCGCCTGCCCGCGGTGTAGTCGCTGCCGCCGGCGCTGCGCACCACCGCGTCGGTCACCAGGTCGATCCGGGCCCCGGTGCCGCGGCCGACGAACAGCTCGACGACGCCGGTCGGGTGGGCGAGCACCAGCTCGACGTCGATGCCGGGCTCGGTCGGGGAGGTCTGCGCCACCGCGGGCCGCCAGAAGCCGGTCTCGGTGTCGAGGGCCTCGGTCCGCGCCCCCTCGGCGTCCAGCGCCCACACCTGGGAGCGGTGGTGCAGGAAGCCGCGGGGGTCGACGGCGATGTCGACCTCCTGGCCCACCTGCACCTCACCGGTGCCCTCGGAGGCGAGGACGCCCGCGCCCTCCCAGCGGCCCGCGAGCCACGCGACGGGCACCAGCTCCCGCGGCAGCCCCTCAGGCACCTCCAGGGAGGTCAGCGCTGGCCCTTGAACAGGCGCCACAGCACGAACCCCGAGAACCAGAAGATGACCAGGGAGCTGAGCACGAGGAGACTCGTGTAGAAGATCTCCAGGGCTTCGATCGACACCCTGGCATCATAGACGCGTGCAGACCCCGCGTCGTCAGCAGCGCCGCACCGCCCTCGGCGGCCGGTTCGGCGTGGCCGCGTGGGCGGGGCTCGCCGCGGGGCTCCTGCTGCTGGTCGGCGTCGCGGTGCTGCTGCGGGTCGGCCCCGAGGCGGCCCTGCTCGTGGTGGGCCCGGGGCTGCTGGTCGTCGGCGCGGCGGCGCTGGTCTCCAGCAGCCGGGGCTGGGGCTCGGTGGAGGTCCGCACCGTCTCCGCGGCGCTCGCCGTGGGCGGGTCCCTGCTCACCGCGGTCGGGGCGGCCAGCGTGGTCGCCCCCCAGAGCGTGCCGGCCGTGCTGGTCTCGGCCGGGGCCGGCGCGCCCGCCGACCCCGGCCCCCCGGCGCTGCCCGCGCCCCAGGCCCCGCCCTCCGCCGAGGAGCCCGCCCCGAGC
>CADCUY010000309.1 GCA_902806005.1 uncultured Quadrisphaera sp.
ACCGGCCCGATCCACCCGACGCCCTCGGCCGCCGCGCGCGCGGGGCGGGGGCGGCCCCGCCAGACGGCGTCCCAGCCGCGGGCCAGCGCCGCCCGGCACTCGGCCACGGCGAAGGACTGCACGAGCACCGTGGCCCGCGGCACGCCGCGGCGCTCGAGCGCGTCGAGCATCGGCTCCATCGTCCCGGCCGACTTGGCCTCCGGGCACAGCAGCACCCGCCCCGCCAGGGCGTCGAGCACCTCGTCGAACAGCGGGGCGCGCAGGTCGTCGTCCCACCCGCCGCCGAGGTAGGTGCGCGGGTCGAGGCGCAGGTCCTTCCAGGTCGCCGCGCTGCGGTCGGCGACGTTGCCGGTGGAGGTGGTGGTGCGGTCGACGGTGCCGTCGTGCATGACGCCGAGCGCGCCGTCGGCGAGCACCTGCACGTCGGGCTCGATGACCCACAGGCCCTGCTCGAGCGCGACGGCGTAGCCCTCCAGCGTGTGCTCGGGCACCTGCAGGGCCCCGCCGCGGTGGGCGATCACCGCGCCGGGGGGCAGCTCGGCGAAGCTCGCCGGCCGCGCGGTGGTGGCTGCGGGCGCGCTCACCGCGGCTCCACGGCCTCGAGGAAGCGCCGCAGGGCGTCGGTGAACACCTCGGGCCGCTCCGCGTGCACCCAGTGGCCGGCGCCCTTGACGCGCACGAGGCGGGCCGCGGGGAACAGGGCGTCGATCCGCGGGCGGTCCTGGGGGAGCACGTAGTGCGAGGTGGTGCCGGCCACCCACAGCACCGGGCCGTCGTAGCGGGCGCCGGGCGGCGGCTCGGGGAAGCCGCGGAGCACCCCGAGGTCGCGCTGGAGCACCTCGAGGTTCACCCGCCACCGCCAGCGCTCGCCGTCGCGGACCAGGCTCTGCAGCAGGAACGCGCGCACCGCGTCGTCGGGCACCGCCGGCCGGAGCGCGGCGTCGGCGTCCTCGCGGCCGCGCAGGGCGCCGAGGTCGACCGCCCGCATGGCGGCGACGAACGCGGCGAACGGCGAGGCCTCCTCGGCGGGGTCGTCGCTGCGCCGCCCCACCTCCGGGTACTCCACGGGGGCGACGTCGACGACGACCAGCGCGCGCAGCAGCTCGGGGCGGTGCAGGGCCAGGAGCATGGCCACCTTGCCGCCCATCGAGTGCCCGACCAGGGTCACCGGCTCGCCGAGCGCGGCGAGCTCGTCGGCCACCGCGTGCGCCATGCCCGCGTAGTCGAGCCGCTCGGTCCAGGGGGAGCCGCCGTGGTCGGGCAGGTCCACCAGGGTCGCGCGGCGCCCCTCGGCGGCCAGGGCCCGGCCCACCGTCGTCCAGTTGCGGCCCTGCCCGAACAGGCCGTGCAGGAACACCACCCGCGGCCCCGCGGCGCCGATCGTGCGGGTCGCCAGCCCGGTCCTCGCCGTCACAGGCACGATCCCACCACGGAGCGGACGGCGGCCCGAGGCGCGACCCCGCCCGGGCCTCCGGGCGTGCGGGCGCCCGGTCACCCCGCCCCGGCGGCGTGGGACGGTGGTGGGCGTGGACGCCGCCCCGGACCCCTCGTCGACCGCCGCCCCGCCGATCAGCGAGGGCCGCGCCGTGGCCGCACCGCCCGCCCTGGTGCACGACCTCCTCGTCGACGTCGCCGCCTGGCCGCTGTGGTCGCCGCACGTGCTGCGCACCGAGCCGGCGTCGGGCCGGGTGCACGCCGGCTGGCGCGGGCGGGTGCGGCCCTGGTTCGGACCGGCCACCACCATGGAGGTCACCGAGGTGCTCCCGGACGGCGGGATGCGCTGGCGCACCCGCGCGCTCGGCCACGAGCTGTCCTACGCGCAGCTGGTGACCCCGCACCAGGGCGGTGCCCACGTGCGGTTCACGGCCGCGGTGACCGGCCCGGCCGGCGGGGTCGTCCAGCGCCTGGCGGCGCCGCTGTCGGCCTTCGGCCAGCGGCGCCGGCTCGAGCGGCTGGCGCTGCTGGCCGAGCGCCTCGCCCGGTGAGCGGGCGCACCGGCGGTGGTCAGGACGTCGCGTAGACGTTCCTGACCAGGTCGATCACCTTCTCCTGCGGGGCGCTGGAGACGACGTCGGCCTCGCTGACCATGCCGATCAGCCGGTGGCCGTCGATCACGGGCACCCGCTTGACCTGGTGCTCGGACATCGTGCGCACCAGCTCGTCGATGCTGTCGTCGGCGCCGATCGTCACCGGCTTGCCCTGGCCGAGCTGCCCGGCCGTGGTCGACGACGGGTCCATGCCCTTGGCGATCACCTTGATGACGATGTCGCGGTCGGTGATCATGCCCTTGAGGCGCTCGTCCTCGCCGCAGATGGGCAGGGCGCCCACGCCCAGCTGGTCCATCTTGCGGGCCGCGTCGGCGATGGACTCGTTCTCGCCGATGCACTCCGCGCTGCCGGACATGATCTCTCGTGCGGTGCTGGCCATGGTGCTCCTCCTCGAGACGGGGTTCGGTCGGCCCGCGGCGGCGTCGGTCCGTCGCCGCAGTGCCACCGAGGCGCTACCCGGGGGAGGCCGTCGCAAACACCGCGCTCCCGAGGCGGCGGGCCCGGCGGTCCCGCTGAGGAGCGGCGCTCACCCTCGAGGCTGCCGCCCGCCCACGCCCGAGGCGGCGCCGGCCCGCTCGCGCTGGAGCGCGGCCTGGCGGGCCACGAGGGCGGGCAGCACCGACCGGTAGGCGCGCGGGTCGACCGGCAGCAGCCACTGCAGGGCCCGGCGCGCCGGGCTGATGTTCAGGCCCAGGTCGTCGAGCACCTCGTCGATGGCGTGCATCGAGAACGGGATGACGTTGGTGCCCCGCGAGTGCCGGCCGTCGGTGCGCTCCTGCATCCACGCCAGCCGCTGGTCGACCTGCGCGGTGGCCCGGTCCCGGGCGGGGAGCTCGTGGGCGCCGATGAGGTGGTGCCCGATCCACACCGCGGACATCTCGGCGCTGAGCGGGCTGAAGAACGACGAGCTGTAGCCCGCGAACGACAGGTGCGGCACGTCCAGGGGCGCGATCCCGCGGTGCAGCCGGAAGTTGCCGCGCCCGTCGTGCAGGCGCTCCTGCACCGCGGGGTCCAGGAAGGGCACGGCCTGCTCGTGGCCGGTGCCGCAGACCACCAGGTCGGCGGGCACCACCGCGCCGGTGCTCAGCTCCGCGTGCGGCGCACCCGCCACCGCGAGCAGGCGCACCACCTCGGTGTCGCGGTGGACGGTGATCCTGCCGGCGCCGACGGCCTCGTAGAACCCGTCGGTCACCAGGCTCACGGTGCTGCGGGCGATGTCCTCGAAGCTCCCGCGGGGCACCAGCCCCAGGGCTCGCAGCCGCAGCTGCCGCGTGACGACGGCCTGCAGGCCCGCGACGATCCTGCGGCGCACCGGGTCGCCGGGGCCGTGGAGGAACCGCTCGACGCCCCGCGGCTCGATCCAGCGGAACAGCGCCTCGCCGAGGCGGGTCAGCATCAGGTACTTGTAGTTGACGACCCCGGCGATCCTCGTGGGCATCTTCCACAGCAGGTGGCGGGCGACCACGGTGGTGCTGGCGGCCACGCCCGAGAGCGGGACGCTGACGTCGCAGGCCGACTTGCCGTAGCCGATGACCAGCGCGTGCCGGCCGCGCGCGACCTCGGCGTCGTGCACCTCGCTGGCGGCCAGGACGCGCCCGCCGGCCGCCTCGAACGCCTCGCGCCCGGGCAGGGCGGGGACGAAGGGGCGGGAGTACGTGCCGTTGGCGACGACCAGGTGGTCGGCCGTCTCCACGTCCTCGGTGCCGTCGGCGGCCCGCACGCGCAGGCGCCAGGACGGCCCGGCGTCGTCCGGCTCGGCGCTGACCACGGTGCTGCCCAGCCGCAGGCAGGGCGCCAGGTCGAAGGCGTCGACGTAGCGGCGCAGGTACTCCTGCACCTGCCCGCCGGAGGGCCACTGCGGGTACGCGCGGGGCATCGGCAGCTCGGAGAGGGCGTAGGTGCCCTTGTCGTTCTGCGTGCGCACCCCGGGGTAGCGGCGGGTGGCCGACCAGACGCCGCCCACGTCGGGCGCCTGCTCGTGGACGACGACCTCGTGGCCCAGCGCCCGCAGCACCCGGGCGGTGGCCAGTCCGGCGAAGCCGGCACCGACCACCGCGACCTTCAGCGGGCCGTGACCCTCAGCGATCATCTCGGCACGCTACACGGAGCCGCGGCGGCCACGGCCGGCCCGCGACGACGAGGGCGCTCCGGGCTGCCGGCCGGCGGGGGAGCGCGGATACGATCACCAGGTGGACCTGCTGGCCGGCGTGCTGAGGGCCGCCGGGCCCCCTGGCGCGATCGGCACCCGCACCGGGGCCGACCCGGCGCCGGCGGGCTGAGCCGCGTGGGCGAGCAGCGCGGCACGCCGTGAGCGTCGCTGACCGGCAGTCCACGAGCGGCGGCGCCGGGCTGCTGACCCGCGCGGCGCCGCTGGGGCACCGGCTGCGCACCGAGGTCGGGGGCGCGGGCCTGCTCCTCGCCGCGACGGCGGTGGCCCTGGTGTGGGCCAACTCCCCGTGGGGCGCCACCTACGACGCCTTCTGGCACACCGAGGTCGCCTTCTCGGTCGGGAGCGCCGAGCTGGCGCTCGACCTGCAGCACTGGGTCAACGACGGGCTGATGGCGCTGTACTTCTTCGTCGTCGGGCTGGAGGTCAAGCGCGAGCTGGTGCTCGGCGAGCTCGCCGACCGGCGCCGCGCGGCCGTGCCGCTGCTCGCGGCCCTGGCGGGGCTGGCGGTGCCCGCGCTGGTGTACGTGGCGTTCAACCTCGGCGACGAGGCGGCCGCGGCGTGGGGGGTGGTGATCTCCACCGACACCGCCTTCGTGCTGGGGGTGCTCGCGCTGCTCGGGGCGGCCTGCCCGCCGCAGCTGCGCGTCTTCCTGCTCGCCCTGGCCATCGCCGACGACGTCGGCGCGCTGACCGTGATCGCGCTGTTCTACACCGAGGACCTGGCCCTGCTGCCGCTGCTCCTGGCCGCGCTCGGCCTCGCCTCGATGCTCGCCCTGCGCTGGCTGCGGGTGTGGCGGGGTCCCGCCTACCTGGTGATCGCCGTCGCGGCGTGGGTGGCGCTGTACGCCTCCGGGGTGCACCCGACGCTGCTGGGCGTGGCGGTGGCCCTGACCACCCCGGCGTACGCGCCGCGGCAGGAGGAGGTCACCGACGCCGCCCAGCGCGCCCGGGCCTACCTGCAGTACCCGACCCCGGAGTACGCCGGCGCCGCGCGGCTGTCCATCGCCCGCTCGGTGCCGCCCGGCGAGCGCCTGCAGCAGCTGTGGCGGCCCTGGACGAGCACGGTGATCGTGCCGCTGTTCGCGCTCGCCAACGCCGGGGTGCTGCTGAGCGGCGAGAGCCTGCGCGCCGCGGCGACCTCCCCGATCACCCTCGGGGTGGTCGCCGGCCTCGTGGCCGGCAAGCTGGTCGGCATCCTCGCCGGCACCGGCCTGGCCGTGCGGCTGCGCCTGGGCGACCTGGCCCCGGGGCTGACCCGCGGGCACCTCGCCGGCGGCGCGGCGCTCTCGGGCATCGGGTTCACCATCTCGCTGTTCATCGTCGACCTCGCCTTCGACGACGAGGCGCTGGCCGACCGGGCCCGGGTCGGCGTCCTGGCCGCCTCGCTGCTGGCCGCCGTCCTCGGGTGGTCGCTGCTGCGCCTGGTCGACCGCCGCAGGCCCCGCGGCGGGGGGCGCCCCGACCGGCTGCACCCGCCGGTCGACCCCGAGCGCGACCACGTGCGCGGCCCGGTCGACGCGCCCCTGACCCTGGTGGAGTACGGCGACTTCGAGTGCCCGTTCTGCAGCCGCGCCACCGGGTCGGTCGAGGAGCTGCGCGCGCGGTTCGGCGACCGGCTGCGCTACGTCTTCCGCCACAGCCCGCTGCCCGACGTCCACCCGCACGCGCAGCTGGCCGCCGAGGCGGCGGAGGCCGCCGGCGTCCAGGGGCGCTTCTGGGAGATGCACGACCGGCTCTTCGCCGCCCAGGACCGGCTGACCACCACCGACCTGCTCGACCACGCCGCCGACCTCGGGCTGGACCTGCAGGCCTTCGCGCTCGACCTCGGGGCGGGGCGCTGCACCCGCCGGGTGCAGCAGGACGTCGAGTCCGCCGCGGCGAGCGGCGTCACCGGCACCCCGACGTTCTTCGTCGGCGACCGCCGGCACGACGGCGCCTACGACGCCGACGCCCTGGCCGCGGCGCTGCTGGCCTCGGCCGGCGAGGACGGCGTCACCCCGGCGACCGCGGCGCCGCGCCGGGCCGCACCGCTGCTGGCGC